>NZ_JBLEBI010000109.1:0-22664 GCF_047340315.1 Streptomyces sp. AF1A | reverse complement strand
CCGGCGCCGGGCTGCACGGCGTCGGGGAGCGGCATGCCGGTGCCGGCGGCCGGGGCGGGAGCGGCCGCGGTCAGCCGCATGCCACCCCCGTTGGTCTCGCTGACCAGCCGGTCCACCGCCGCCGTACCCGAGCTGTAGCTGGTCCCGGTGCCCAGCTCGGGTACGGCGGCTCCCCTCCTGGACCCGTAGAGCACCTGCTCCAGGCCGGACACCAGGCGACGCACGTCGACCTGGGGGCGCACCACGAGTCTCAGGAAGCGGCTGGACGAGCCGATCTTGTTGCCGCACTCGCGGACCAGGATCCGGTGCTCGGTGAGCATCCGGTCCCGGACCACCGTGCCCTCGGCACCGACGGGAAGGCGCACGAAGAGGAAGTTGCCCTGGGAGGGGTAGACCGTGAGGCCGGGAAGGGCGGACAGGTGGCTGGCCATCTCCAGCCGGTCCCGCCGGACCTGCGTCAGGCTCTGCGCGTACTCCGCGCTGTGCTCCTTGAGCATGAACACCACATGCTCGGCGAAGGAGTTGAGGTTCCACTTGGGGAGCATCGAGCGGACGCGGCCGGCCAGCGCCGGGTTCGCCACCAGATAGCCGAAGCGTATGCCGTGCAGGCCGAAGTTCTTGCCGAGGCTGCGCAGGACGACGACGTTCGGACGCAGCATCGCCTCCTCGACGACGCTCGGTTCGGCCTCCGCGTCGGCGAACTCCAGGAACGACTCGTCCACGACGATCAGGTCCAGGTCCGCCATCGCGTCCATGAACTGCACCACCGACTGCTTGCGCACATAGCCGCCGTCGGGGTTGTTCGGGTTGCAGATCACCGCCGCCCGGGTCCCCCGCGCCCGGATGAACTCGGCGTACCGGCCGAGGTCCAGCGCGAAGCCGTTCGCCTCCTGCAGCGGGAACATGTCGACCCGCTTGCCCGTCTCCATCGGCTGGTCCGTCCAGCGGCCGAACGTGGGGACCGGGACCGCCAGCGACTCCCGGACCAGCAGGTGGTCGATCCAGGTGATCAGCTCCGTGGAGCCGTTGCCCATCGCCACGCACTGCGGCGGCAGATGGAGCAGCCCGCACAGCTCCGCGGTGACCGTGTCGGCGCCGCTGGGGTAGTAGGTGACGATCTCGCGCAGCCGGGCCGCCATCTCGTCGAACATGGCCGGGGTCGGGAAGTACGGGTTGCACGGGATGCAGAAGTCCACCGGACCGGTCCCGTCACCGCCCTCGCGGGTCAGCGCCGCCATCGAGGGGCTGTGCGCGGCGGTGCCGCGGAACAACGAGGTGACGTTGCCGGACAAAGGGGTCCTCCGTTCGGGGCGGCCCGCGCGGGGGAGCGCGGGCCGCCCTTCAGTACGGAGACGGCGGTGCCGTCGTTCAACTCATGCGCTGAACGCGTGGATCGTCGTCGTGCGGTACGTCCGCCCCGGCCGCAGCACGGTGGACGGGAACGACGGCTCGTTCGGCGAGTCCGGGAAGTGCTGGGTCTCCAGGGCCAGGCCGTCGCCCTGCCGGTAGGTGCGCCCGGACGGGCCGACGAGGGTGCCGTCGAGGAAGTTGCCCGAGTAGAACTGCACACCGGGCTGGTCGGTCAGGATCCTCAGGGTGCGCCCGGAGCCGGGGTCGCGCAGGGTCGCCACGTGCTGCGGGCCGGCGGTCACCCCCTTGTCGAGCACGAAGTTGTGGTCGTAGCCCTTGGCGGTGACCAGCTGCGGGTGACCGGTGCGGATGTCCCGCCCGATCGGCTTGGGCCGGGTGAAGTCGAACGGGGTGCCCGCGACCCTCGCCAGCTCGCCGGTGGGGATCAGGCCCGCGTCGGTGGGGGTGAACCGGCCCGCGGCCAGCCACAGTTCGTGGTCGTAGATGCCGCCGCTGCCCTCGCCCGCGAGGTTGTAGTAGGTGTGGTTGGTGAGGTTGACGACCGTCGGCCTGTCGGTGGTGGCCTCGTAGTCGATCCGCCAGTCGCCGTGCCGGTTCAGCGTGAAGGTGACCTTCGTGCGCAGCGTGCCCGGATAGCCCATGTCGCCGTCGGGGCTGGTGCAGTGCAGGTGCAGGCCGACATCGGTGCCCGCGGTGAACGGCTCGACGTCCCACACCTTGGTGTTGAAGCCCTGGGCGCCGCCGTGCAGGCTGTTGACGCCGTCGTTGACGGAGAGCTGGTAGGTCCTGCCGTCGAGGGTGAACCGGCCCTTGGCGATGCGGTTGCCGTAGCGGCCGATGGTGGCGCCGAAGTAGGTGGTCCCGGCGACGTAGGCGGCGAGGTTGTCGTAGCCGAGCGAGACGTTGGCGTACCGGCCGTGCCGGTCGGGGATCTCCAGGGACTGCACGATGCCGCCGTAGGAGAGCACCTTCAGCCGCGTACCGCCGTTCTCGAGCGACCAGCGGTACACCTTCGTGCCGTCGGCCAGCGTGCCGAAGAGCTCCTTCACCGGCTTCCCTCCCGATGCGGCCTGGGCCTGGCTTCCCAGCGTGGTGGCGGCGAGACCCGCCGCCGCTGCCCCTGCGATGACCGTTCGTCTGTTCAGTTCCATGGACGGCTCCCAGTACGAGGAGGCGGGCCCCGCCGAGCGGCGGGGCCCGAGCTGATTCACGAACCGGACTTGCGCTTGTTCCACACGTCGAACCCGACCGCCACCAGCAGGGCCAGGCCCTTGATGACCTGCTGCCAGTCGGTGCCGACGCTGAGGAGGTTCATGCCGTTGTTCAGCACGCCGAGGACGAGACCGCCGATGATGGCGCCGAGGACGGTGCCGACACCGCCGCTCATGGACGCGCCACCGATGAACGACGAGGCGATGGCCTCGAGTTCGAAGTTGACGCCCGCCTTCGGCGAGGCCGCGTTCAGCCGGGCGGCGACCACCAGACCGGCCAGGGCCGCGAGCACGCCCATGTTCAGGAAGACGTAGAAGGTGACCTTCTTGTCCTTCACGCCGGACAGCTTGGCCGCCGGCAGGTTGCCGCCGATCGCGTAGATGTGTCGGCCGAAGACCGCGTTGCGCATGACGTAGCCGTAGCCGACGACCAGCGCGCCGAGGACGATCAGGATGATCGGGGCGCCCTTGTAGCTGGCGAGCAGCAGGGTGACGACGAGGATCGCGGCCACGAGCGCGACCAGCTTCAGCAGGAACAGGCGGGCGGGCAGCACCTCGAGCGCGAACTCCTGCTGGCGCCTGCGGTCCCGGAACTCCTGCCACACCACGGCCGCCGTCAGCACCAGGCCGAGCAGCAGCGTGAGGTTGTGGTAGTTGGTGTCCGGGCCGGTCTCGGGCAGGAAGCCGTTGCCGAGCTTCTGCAGGCCGTCCGGGAAGGGGCCGAGGGTCTGGCCCTTGAGGAGGATCTCCGTCAGGCCGCGGAAGAGCAGCATCCCGGCCAGGGTGACGATGAAGGACGGTATGCCGAGATAGGCGATCAGGAAGCCCTGTATCGCGCCGGCGGCGGCGCCGACCAGCAGGCACAGCACCAGCGCGACCGGCCAGGCGACCGCGTGCTGCACGGTCAGCACGGCCGCGAAGGCGCCGACGAACGCCGTGAGCGAGCCGACCGACAGGTCGATGTGCCCGGCGATGATGACCAGCATCATGCCGATCGCGAGGATCAGGATGTAGCTGTTCTGCAGCACCAGGTTGGAGACGTTGCGCGGCAGCAGCAGGTCCCCGTCGGTCCAGATCGCGAAGAGGACCACGATCAGGCCGAGCGCGATCAGCATGCCGTATTGGCGCATGTTGCGGCGCAGGCCGTCCAGCACCAGCTGGAGCAGCCCCGCACCGGCGCCCGCCCTGCCGCCGCCCGGCGGAGCGGGGGCCGGGCTCTTGGCGGTCACATCCGTGCTCATCGCGTCACCTCTTCGTCCTGCGTTTCCTTCGTCATATGGCGCATCAGCACTTCCTGCGTCGCCTCCGCCCGCGGCACCTCACCGGTCAGCCGCCCCGCGGCCATCGTGTAGATGCGGTCGCACATGCCGAGCAGCTCGGGCAGCTCGGAGGAGATGAAGACGACCGCCTTGCCCTGGGCGGCGAGCTGGTCGATGACCGTGTAGATCTCGTACTTGGCGCCCACGTCGATGCCGCGGGTCGGCTCGTCCAGGATCAGCACGTCGGGACCCGCGAAGATCCACTTGCTGAGGACGACCTTCTGCTGGTTGCCGCCCGACAGCTTCCCCACCGGCTCGAAGACCGTCGGCGCCTTGATGTTCATGGACGTGCGGAAGCCCTCGGCGACCTGCCGCTCCTCGTGCTCGTCGACCACGCCCCGCCTGGCGAGCCTGCCGAGCGCGGTCAGCGAGATGTTGCGGTTGATGGTGTCGATGAGGTTCAGGCCGTAGTGCTTGCGGTCCTCGGTGACGTACGCGATGCCGTGCGCGACCGCCTCCGGGACGGTCCTGGTGCGGATCTCCGTGCCGTCCTTGAGGACCGTGCCCCCGGCGTACCGGCCGTACGTCCGCCCGAACACGCTCATCGCCAGCTCCGTGCGGCCGGCGCCCATCAGGCCCGCGATGCCGACGATCTCGCCGCGCCGCACCTGGATCGACACGTCGTCGACGACCTTGCGCTGGTGGTCGATCGGGTGGAACACGGTCCAGCTCCGGACCTCCAGCGCCGGTGCCGCCCCCTCCTTCGGCCGGTGCGGGGTGCGTTCGGGGAAGCGGTGGTCGAGGTCGCGGCCGACCATGCCGGAGATGATCCGCTCCTCCGTGGTCTGCGGCGCCTTCACGTCGAGGGTCTCGATGGACCGGCCGTCCCGGAGGATCGTCACCGAGTCGGCGACCCTGCGGATCTCGCCCAGCTTGTGGGAGATGATGATGGAGGTGATGCCCTGGTTCTTCAGCTCCAGGATGAGGTCGAGCAGTTTGCCGCTGTCCTCGTCGTTGAGGGCGGCCGTCGGCTCGTCCAGGATCAGCAGCCTCACCTCCTTCGACAGCGCCTTGGCGATCTCCACCAGCTGCTGCTTGCCCACGCCGATGTCGGCGACCCGGGTCTCCGGGTGCTCGTGCAGACCGACCCGGCGCAGCAGCTCGGTGGCGTGGCGCAGGGTCTCGCGCCAGTTGATGAGGCCGTGCGTGGCGTGCTCGTTGCCGAGGAAGAGGTTCTCCGCGATGGACAGGTGCGGCACCAGCGCCAGCTCCTGGTGGATGATCACGATGCCGCGCTGCTCGCTCGCCCGGATGTCCCGGAACCGGCACGGCTCCCCCTCGAAGAGGATGTCCCCCTCGTAACTGCCGTACGGGTGGACGCCGGAGAGCACCTTCATCAGGGTGGACTTGCCGGCGCCGTTCTCCCCGCAGATGGCGTGGACCTCGCCCCGCCGGACGGTCAGGGTGACGTCCGACAGCGCCTTGACACCGGGAAAGGTCTTGACGATCGAGCGCATTTCCAGGACGGGTCCCGCCATGGTCGTGCCTTCCAATCCGTGGGTGTGGGGCGGGTTACTTGAGCTCGGACGCGGTGTAGTAGCCGCCGTCGACCAGGACCTGCTGGTAGTTCGACTTGTCGACGCTGACCGGCTGCAGCAGGTAGGCGGGCACGACCTTGGTGCCGTTGTCATACGTCTTGGTGTCGTTGACCTGCGGCTTCTTGCCCTTCAGGGCGTCGTCGACCATGGTCGCGGCGACCTTGGCGAGCTGCCGGGTGTCCTTGTAGACGGTCTGCGTCTGCTCACCGGCGATGATCGACTTCACCGAGGCCAGCTCGGCGTCCTGCCCGGTGACGACCGGCAGCGGCTTGCTCTTGGAGCCGTACCCGTCGGACTTCAGCGCGGACAGCACGCCGATGGAGATGCCGTCGTACGGGGAGAGCACCGCGTCGACCCGGCCGCTCTTGTAGGAGGAGGTGAGGACGTCCTCCATGCGGTGCTGGGCCGTCGTGCCGTCCCAGCGCAGGGTCGTGACCTTGTTGAGCTCGGTCTGACCGGACTTGACCACCAGCTCCTTCTTGTCGATGTACGGCTGCAGCACGCTCATCGCGCCGTTGAAGAAGTACTTGGTGTTGTTGTCGTCGTTGGAGCCCGCGAACAGCTCGATGTTGAACGGGCCCTTCTTGCCGCTGTCCAGGCCGAGCCGGTGCACGATGTACGTGCCCTGCAGCTTGCCGACCTTCTCGTTGTCGAACGAGGCGTAGTAGTCGACGTTCTTGGTGCCGAGGATCAGGCGGTCGTAGGCGATGACCGGGATGTGGGCGTCGGCCGCCTCCTGCAGCACGTTGTTCAGCGACTTGTTGTCGATCGCCGCGATGATCAGGCCCTTGACGCCCTGCGTGATCAGGTTCTCGATCTGCGAGACCTGGGTGTCCGGGTCGTCCTCGCCGTAGACGAGCTTCGTCTTGTAGCCCTTGGCCTGGAGGTTCTTGACGACGTTGTTGCCGTCGGCGATCCAGCGCTCGGAGGACTTGGTCGGCATCGCGATGCCGATGGTGGCGCCCTTGACGTCGCCCGCCTTCTCCTTGCTGCCGCCCTGGCTGTCCTGGCCGCAGGCGGTCAGGGTCAGGGCGAGCGAGGCGGCTCCGGCTATCGCGGCGAGTGCGGCTCTGCGGTTGCGCATGGTGATCAGTCCTTGGTCGTCTCGTCGTTCAGCGGTCACACAGTGAGGGGGAAGCGGTGGAGCATCCCGGGCAGCCGGGAGCCGAGCGGCGCCATGTCGCCGTCCGCGCCGTGCCGGGCGAGCAGGTCCAGGGCGAGCCGGCCGCGCCGCACCCGCTCCCGGGCGGTGTCCAGGGTCACGTCCCGCAGGTGGGTGCCCCACGGGTAGATGCCGGGAGCCTTGGACAGACCGAACTTCAGATAGAGCGGGGCGCCGCGCCGGATCAGCTCGGCGACCTCGTACATCCGCACATAGCCGCCGAGGTCGTCCGGTGCCTCGATGTACATGTCCATCGGGGCGGCGGACACCCGGCGGATCTCGGTGAGGTGGTCCAGCGTCAGATCGCTGGGCACGTTGACGGAGTCGGCGCCGAGCCGCTCGTACACGGCGTACGAGGCCGGGTTGACGGGGCCGATGAGCGCCGAGACCTTCAGGGTGGTGTCGGCCGGGATGATGCCGGTCTCCCGCGCCCGGTGCAGCGTCCACAGCACGCCCTCGTCCGCGACGAGCAGGCACTTGACGCCCAACTCGGTCGCCCGTACGGCGTCTTCGACGCAGCCGGCGACGGCGTCGTGGCCCCGGGCGCGCAGTCCGCCCCCGCGCGAGTCGGAGCGCACCGAGCCGCCGATGTCCCAGGTGCCGCGCGGACCGGTGAACAGGCAGAGTTCGATGTCGCGTTCGGCGGTGGCCTCGACCATCTCGGTGATCTCGGCGTCGGTGAGCATCCACACGCCGCTGCCCTGGCTGATCCGGTGGATCGGCACGTCGAGGCGCGAGGCCTCCTTCAGGACGACCGCCAGCGCCTCGGGACCCTCGCACGAGGGGATCTCGGTGCGCCAGCGGCCGCCGCCCGGGAAGCTGTGGGCGGAGGCGTCGGCGGGGTCGAGGGCGGGCGCGCCCAGACCGAGAGCGGCGAGCACCTGCTCGCCGGGCCTGCGGGCTGCTGGGGCGGAAGCGTCGGTCACGAGCTGTCCTTCGTGTGTGCAGAGGATCCTGGGTGTTCGGCGTGGTTCGGGGTTCGGCATCGTCCGGTGCCGTTCGGTATTTCGGGCGCCGTTCGCGGCTCGGGGCAGAGAAAGGGCCGTTGGGTGCGCCGGCCGGGGGGTCGTCAGGTCACGCCCCCGCCGGCGTACGGCTAGGGGGCGCCCTCGGGCCCGGGCCGCAGCAGCACCTTCCCCACCTTCGGGTCACCGGCCCCGACCAGCTCGATGGCCCGCGCGAACTCGGTCAGCGGCAGCTCGTGCGTGACCAGCGGCAGCGGGTCGAGCAGTCCGGCGCCGAACATCCGTACGGCGTGCGCCCAGGCGACCGGCGGCGCACCGAAGACCGTGTGCACCTCCACCTGGCGTACGACCAGGTCGGTCGGGTCGAGCCCGTCCGCGCCCGGCGCCGGGATGCCGGTCAGGACCAGGCGCCCGCCCCGCCTCGGCAGCGAGGCGGCGGTACGCGCGGCGGACGGGGAGCCGGCGGCCTCGATCACCACGTCGAAGTCGCCGGGCAGGTCCTGGTGCGCGAGCCGGTAGTCGGTGGCCCCGAACCGCCGGGACAGCGACTCCCGGTCGCTGTGCGCGCCCACCACCAGCAGCTGAGCCGGCGAGACCGCCCTCAGGAACTGCACGGCGAGCATCCCGAGCGTGCCCGTGCCGACCACCGCGACCCGCTCGCCCGGCCGGGCGCCCGCCTTCAGCGCGGCGGCCGCGATACAGGCGGCCGGCTCCAGCAGGGCGGCGGCGGTGAGGTCGGCGCCGTCCGGCAGGACGTGCAGCAGCCGGGCCGGCAGGGTGAGGGTGGCGGCCATGGCGCCGGGCTGGGTGAACCCGGTCTCCTCGTACCCGGCCGTGCACAGCGTGGTCTCGCCCGCGTGACAGCGGTCGCAGACCTGGCAGTTGCGGAAACCCTCCCCGACCACCTTCCGTCCGGCGAGCGCGGCCGGGACCCCCGCGCCCACCTCGCGCACGGTCCCGGACCACTCGTGCCCGGGCGTGAGCGGGTAACGCACGTATCCTTCGGGCCGGTTGCCCTGGTACACCTCGCGGTCGCTGCCGCAGATGCCGACCGCGTGCACGGCCACCAGCGCCTCGCCGGGGCCGGGAGAGCGGGGCGGGTGCGCCGCGAGCCGGTGCCGGCCGGGCGCCTCGACGACGACGGCGCTGCTCACCTGGACTCCTTGGGCGTGCGCCGCTCCCAGCCCTCGGCCCACAGGTCGAACCGGGCCTGCTGCTGCGGGAATTCGGCGGCCGCGTCCACGTCCAGCTCGACGCCGAGGCCGGGCGCGTCGGAGAGCCGGAAGTACCCGTCCACGACCTGCGGGGCGCCCTTGACCACCTTCTTGATCTCCGCGTCCGCGAAGTCGTTGAAGTGCTCCAGGATCTTGAAGTTCGGGGTCGAGAAGCCGACCTGGAGGGAGGCGGCGGTGAGCACCGACCCGCCCACGTTGTGCGGGGCGACGAGCATGTAGTGGGTCTCGGCGGTCGCGGCGAGCTTGCGCGTCTCCCAGATGCCGCCGATGTGGCCGACGTCGGGCTGCAGGATGTCCGCGGCCTGGTTCTCGAACAGCTCCCGGAACTCGATCCGGTCGTGGATGCGCTCACCGGTGGCGACCGGCAGGTCGACCTTCTCGGCGACCTTCTTCAGCGCCTTCAGGTTCTCCGGCGGCACCGGCTCCTCCAGCCAGGCCGGCCTGAAGGGCGCCATCTCCCTGGCCAGCCGGACCGCGGTGGCGGGGGAGAAGCGGCCGTGCATCTCCAGCATCAGCTCGGCGTCCGGGCCGATGGCGTCGCGCACGGCCTCGATGAGCGAGACGGCGTAACGGGTCTGCTCGTGGTCGAGTTCGAAGTGCCCGGTGCCGAACGGGTCGATCTTCAGCGCCCGGTAGCCGCGCTCCACCACGCCCTGGGCGGCCTTGTGATAGGCCTCCGGCGTGCGCTCGGTCGTGTACCAGCCGTTGGCGTACGCCTTCACCCGGTCGGTCACGTTGCCGCCGAGCAGCTGCCAGACCGGGACGCCGAGCGCCTTGCCCTTGATGTCCCAGCAGGCCATCTCGACCGCCGCGATGCCGGACATGACGATCTCGCCGGCGCGGCCGAAGTCGCCGTACTTCATCCGGCGCACCAGGTCCTCGAGGGCGAACGGGTCCGAGCCGAGGATGTGGTTGGCCTCGGCCTCGCGCAGATAGCCGATCAGCGCGTCGGTGCGACCGAGCATCCGCGTCTCGCCGACTCCCGTGATGCCCTCGTCGGTGTGCACCTGGACGTAGGTCAGGTTGCGCCACGGCGTACCGACCACGTGTGTGCTGATTCGGGTGATGCGCACGGCAGTTGCCCTTCGCTGTTCGGTATTTCGTCGTACGTTCGAAATGCTGGCGTGACAGTAGGAGCGTGCGACAGGGGTGTCAATGGGGCGAACAGATAACGGTTTCGGCAAGCCTTTCGAGAATTCTTTCGCTCCCGCACGAAACCTTCACAAAGGTGCCTGGTGACGTGACCGATCCGGACTTTAGTCTTCCCGCGTCATGGACTACTGCCACCCGTGCCAACGGCACCTCAACGGCGCCCTGGCCTGCCCCGGGTGCGGAACACCGGCCGGCCGGACGGCCGACTCCGCGCACATACCGGCGGCGCCCGTGTACGCGGGCGCGCCCCCGGCACCGGGATACGGCGGGCAGGTGCCCGCGCAGGCGTACGGCGCGGGGTACGGCCACGGGCATGGCGCGGCTCACCCGGCCGGTCCCCAGTACCCGCAGCAGTACGCCCAGGGGGGACATCACCAGGCGGGCCCGCAAGAGTCCGCAGGCCCCGAGGAGCCGCACGGGCCGTCCGGGGCCCGGAGGCCGGAGGACCCCGAGGAGATCCAGGAGACCCAAGAGGTCGAGGAGTCCGGGGAGCCCGGGGAGCCCGGGAAGATCGAGGGGGCCGAGGCGGCTCGGCCGCGGGAAGAGCCCCGGGCCGGCGGCCGGGCCGCCCGGCGCAGGGAACGGGGCGCCGCCACCGTGAGCCCCGCCGACGCCGACTCCAGCCGGCGCGACCGCAAGGCCGCCGCCCACCGCCGCCGCCGTCGCCGTACGCTCCTGGTCGCCGCCGGATTCGTCCTGGCGGCGGGCTGCCTCAGTCTCGCCGAACTCGGCACGGACGCCCCTTTCTCGCCCTTCGCCGGCAGCCCGGCCACCGCCGGGGACACCTCGGCGGACGGCGGCACGTCCTCCGCATCGCCCGGGCGTACGACCGACCCGGTCAACGCCACCTCCGGTAACGCCACAGGGGCCGGCGTCGCCTCCCCGGGCGCCTCGGTCTCCGCCTCCGCCTCCAAGTCCCCGAAGAGGCACAAGCACTCCGCGTCGCCGTCGGCCACGGACACGACCCGGCAGTCGGCGGCCACGGGCGGCGGCCCGACCCCGACGTCCCCCGCCGCCCCGGCCACCACGCCCCCCGCGGCGAGCCCGAGCAGCGCCCCCACGACCTCGGGCCCGAGCCCGCACCCGTCGCCCAGCAAGACCTGCACCCGCTTCCTGTGGTGGTGCTCCTGAGCCGGGCTGGTGGCCGTGCCCCCGGCCCGATGGGCCGTCCGGGGCATCGGTGGCACCGAACCGGACGCGGCGGCCGTTGAGTCGAAGTGGTGCCTCTCGCCGTACCGATCTCGGGAACGCCTGGTATCGGCGAGGGGGAGCGGCGAGCAGCGGCTCAGTTGAGGAGTGCGGATGACGCAGGACATCACCGTCCACGGCACGGTCGCCGAGGGCTTCGAGGCGGTGCGCGAGGAGTTCGCGGCCCTCGTCGCCGGGGAACGCAGCGACTACGAGGGCCAGTTGTGCGCATACGTGCAGGGGCGAAGGGTCGTCGACCTGTGGGCGGGCGGCGAGGCGGACTCCCTGTACGGCGTGTTCTCGTCGACCACGGGTGCCGCGCACCTGGTGGTCGCGCTCCTGGTGCAGGACGGCACGCTGGAGCTGGACCGCAAAGTGACCTACTACTGGCCCGAGTTCGGCGCCGAGGGCAAGGGCGCGGTGACCCTGAGAGACCTGCTGGCGCACCGTGCGGGCCTGGTCGGGATCGACGCCGGGTTCTCCGCCGAGGAGATGGCCGACGACCGGATGACGGCCGAACGGCTCGCCGACCAGAAGCCGTTCTGGCGGCCGGGCACGGCCTTCGGCCACCACGCGCTCGTGATCGGCGCACTCACCGGGGAGGTGGTGCGCCGGGCCACCGGCCACAGCCTCCAGGAGGTCTACGAGGACCGGGTGCGCGCGCCCTACGGCATGGACTTCTTCCTGGGGCTGCCCGAGTCCGAGGAGCCGCGCTTCCGCACGGTCCAGCCGATGCTGCCGACCCCCGAGCAGCAGGCGCTCCTGGCCGCCCGGCCGACCGGACGGCACACGCTGGCCTCGATCGCCCACAACACGCACGTCTCCGGGCCGGGCACGCCGGACGGGTACGTCAACTCCCGCCTCGTACGCGCCAAGGGACCGGCGTCCGCGGGCGGTGTCGCCTCCGCGCGCGGGCTCGCCACGCTGTACGCGGCGGCGATCAGCGAGCTGGGCGACCGGCCGCCGCTGCTCAAGCCCGACACGGTCGCCGAGGTCGGCCAGATCCACTCCGTCGGCCACGACCTGGTGACCCGGGCCCACGCGGCGTACGGGCTCGGCTTCCAGGCGACCGCGGACATGTGGCACCCAGTACTGGGCGCGGGCGCGTTCGGCCACAGCGGCGCCGGCGGCTCCCAGGCCTTCGCCGACCCGCGCAGCGGCCTGGCCTACGGCTACACCCGGCGCCGGATGGCCTTTCCCGGCGGAGCGGCACCGGAGAACGAACGGCTGGTCACGGCGGTACACCGGGCGGCGCTGAGGACGAACTGACGCCGGCTTTCCACCGAGGGGCCGCGGGTTTGGGCCGAGGGGCCGAGGGTCCGGGCCGAGGTGGCGCTGGTCCCGGCCGAGGGGCCGCGGGTCCGGGCCGGTGGCCGAGGGTCCGGGCCGAGGCGGCGCGGGTCCGGGCCGAAGGGCCACGGCGGACCGCGCGACCAGCCACGGCGGACCGCGCGACCAGCCACGGCGGACCGCGCGACCAGCCACGGCGGACCCGCGCCCGGAAACGGACCGTGCCCTGGAGGACGCCCCGGCCGGCAAGGCGGCCGCACCCCACGTCCAAGGGTGCGGCCTCCGCTGTCTGCAACGACGGCTCTCAGGCCGGCGTCACGCCGATGTCGCCGCGAGCCGTCTTCGAGCACGGGTCCACCTGGTGGGCCCGCGGGACGCGCGCCGAGATCTCCCTCCGCGACTCGCGCCCACCATCGACGGCGGATGCCGGAAGGAAGCCACCGCAGCGCGGAAAGCCCCGGCCGGGGCCGGGTGTCAGAGCTTGACGACCATCTTGCCGATGTTGTCGCCGCGCAGCACCCCGAGGAACGCCTCCAGGGTGTTCTCGACGCCGTCCACGACCGTCTCGCGGTACTTCAGCTCGCCCGAGGCGACCCACTGGCCCACCTCCTGGACGAACTGCGGCTGCAGGTCGTAGTGGTCGCCGACCAGGAAGCCCTCGATGCGGCCCCGGGTCTGGATGAGGCGGGCCAGGTTCCTCGGGCCGGGGGCGGGCTCGGTGTTGTTGTAGACCGAGATCATGCCGCAGACCGCGATCCGGCCGCCCAGGTTGAGCGAGCCGATGGCTGCCTCCAGGTGCTCCCCGCCCACGTTGTCGAAGTAGACGTCGATGCCGTCGGGCGCGGCCTCGCGCAGCTGCTCGGCGACGGGCCCGTGCTTGTAGTTGAACGCGGCGTCGAAGCCGTACTCGTCCAGGAGCAGCTTGACCTTCTCGTCGGACCCGGCCGAGCCGATCACCCGGGAGGCGCCCTTGAGCCGGGCGATCTGGCCGACCTGGCTGCCCACGGCGCCGGCCGCGCCGGAGACGAAGACGGCGTCGCCCTCCTTGAAGGAGGCCGTGCGCAGCAGGCCGGCGTATGCGGTCAGGCCCGTCATGCCGAGGACGCCGAGGTACGTCGACAGCGGCGCGGCGCCGGGGTCGACCTTGACGGCCTGCTGCGCGTCCACGGCCGCGTACTCGCGCCAGCCGAGGAAGTGCAGGACGTGGTCGCCGGGCGCGAAGCCCTCGGCGTGGGACTCGATCACCTCGCCGACCGCGCCGCCCTGCATGACCTTGCCCAGCTCGTACGGGGCCGCGTAGGACTTCGCGGCACTCATTCGGCCGCGCATGTACGGGTCCACGGAGAGGTACTTGTTCCGCACCAGCACCTGACCCTCACCCGGGGTCGGAACCGGCGCCTCGACGAGGGCGAAGTCCTCGGGCTTCGGCCAGCCGACGGGACGGCTGAGCAGGTGCCACTCGCGGTTGATCATGACGGTGCCCTTTCCAAATTACTTCAGTACCTGAAACAACCATGCGCTTGAATATTTCATGATGTCAAGTAACCGGGTATCCTGGACCGCATGTCCACCCCATCGAAGACCCACCGCCCCGACGCCCTGACCATGGAGGTCGTCGAGCTCATCGGGGACGTCGTGGCCCGCTTCTACGCGGACTACGAGGAAGCGGCGGGCGAGCACGCGCTCACCGGACCGCAGGCCCGGCTGCTCAGCCTGCTCTCCCTGGAGCCGCTGCCCATGCGCAAACTGGCGCAGAAGCTGAAGTGCGAGCCGTCGAACGTGACCGGGATCGTGGACCGCCTGGAGGCCCGCGGCCTCGCGGAGCGCCGTTCCGACCCGGCCGACCGCCGGGTGAAGGTGGCCGCCGCCACCGAGCAGGGCCGGCAGGTGGCCCGGGAGCTGCGCGAGGGCCTGCACTTCGCCCGCGAACCCCTGGCCGGGCTGTCGGAGGAGGAGCGGCGCACCCTGCGGGACCTGCTGCGCCGCATGCTGGGCTCCTGACGGTCCGCTGGACGCCTGCTGGACGCCCGCGGGCCGCGCACGAGCCTTGGGTAAAGTTTGCGCCATGCGTGATCTCGGGGCGGGGTTCGGTCATCTGGTGAACGGCCAGCGGTGGATGGCCCGGCACGGCCAGAGCTACGGCTTCGGCCTGCTGCCCGGCCTGATCACGCTGGTCCTCTACGCGGCG
Organism: Streptomyces sp. AF1A; assembly: GCF_047340315.1. Classification (NCBI taxonomy): domain Bacteria; kingdom Bacillati; phylum Actinomycetota; class Actinomycetes; order Kitasatosporales; family Streptomycetaceae; genus Streptomyces; species Streptomyces sp. AF1A. Next base: position 8,045 of record NZ_JBLEBI010000109.1, on the reverse strand, counting down.
GCGCTGGTGGCGCTCGCCGTGGGGGGCGAGGACGCCGTCGGCTGGGCGACCCCGTTCGCGGACGACTGGTCCAGCCCCTGGCAGGGGCTGTTCCGCGGCTTCCTGACCGCCGTGCTCTTCGCCCTCGGACTGCTCCTGGCCGTGCTCACCTTCACCGCGGCCACCCTGCTGATCGGCCAGCCCTTCTACGAAAACCTTTCGGAGAAGGTCGACGCCGACCTCTCGCCCGACGGCACCGTCCCGCGCTCCGGCCTCCCGCTCTGGCGCGAGCTGTGGACATCGGCACGCGACAGCCTGCGCATCCTCGTCCGGGCCGCCCTGTGGGGCGTGCTGCTCTTCGCCCTCGGCTTCCTGCCGGTCGTCGGCCAGACCCTCGTCCCGGTGATCGGCTTCTTCGTCACCGGCTTCTTCCTCACCGAGGAACTCACCTCCGTCGCCCTGCAGCGCCGCGGCGTCGAACTCCGCGCCCGGCTCGCGCTCCTGCGCTCCCGCAGGACGCTGGTGTGGGGCTTCGGCGCCCCGCTGGGCCTGGCCTTCCTCGTCCCGTTCGTCGCGGTGTTCCTGATGCCGGGCGCGGTCGCCGGCGCCACCCTCCTCGCCCGCGAGCTGCTGGGCGAGGAGAGCGCGCGGCAGCGGACCGAGGACGACGAGGTCACCTCCTGACGAACGTGGCCTCGGCCGCCACCGTCACGACGGCCCGCACCTGGGCGACGATGTCCAGCCGATTGCGCACGAACTCCGGGTCGGTGACCGCGCCGGTCGCCGGGTCGGCGTTGCCCGCGCCGAACTGCAGCACCGGCGTGTGCAGATGGCCGCCGGGCAGCGTGTCGTGCAGCCCGAGCCGGTCGCGCAGCAGGGTGGCCCGGTAGGCGATCTCGTTGGACAGGTAGTCGCCGCCGCCCCCGGCGCGGGCGGTGGAGCCCGGTGTCGGACCGTCGGGCCGTACGACCGGATCGGTGCGGCCCACGGGAATCTCGGTCACCTCGGTGTGGTCGTACACCGGGAACCGCCCGGTGTGCGCGGCCGTGATCGCCCGGTAGGGCAGGGTGGTCGTCGTCCACTGGGGCTGGGTGGCGGGGTCGGCGACGGGGACGGTCTCCGTCCGCGGGACGCCGTCGTTGTCCGGGAAGCCGCCCCGCCAGGCCCCGTTGGTGCGCTCGACGTCGAACCGGCCCACGCGGCCCTGGCTGACGGTGGTGAACAGGTCCACCTTCGGCAGGTACGGCCGCAGCGTCCGCTCCACCGTGCCCTGCGTGAAGTCCCGCCAGCGCACCGGGAAGACGGCTGTCTCGATGCGCGCCGGGCCCTCGGCCGTCCCGACGAGAGTGCCGTCGAGCGCGAGCGCGCTCGCCCCGGACGGGTTGGAGATGCGGATGTCCCGGTCGAGGGTGAAGGGGTCGAAGCCGGTGAGGAGGATCCGCCTCAGGCGGGCGTGCCCGGGATACCGGATGTCGTCCTGCCCGCGCGAGGTGCGCTCCAACCGGTCGAGCAGCGCCCTGCGTTGCGGGTCGGTGAGGCCGAACCCCGGTTGCCAGGTGCGCACTTCCCGGGTCATGCCCAGCCGCGCCCAGTACAGCGGCCGGTCGTCGTCCCGGCTGAGGTCGCCGCCGGCCGGGCCCCGGCCCTGCGCCCGGTCCACGGCCCGCCGCCACAGCGCGGAACCCTCCCGTGCGACGATGCGCCGGGCCTGCGCATAGGAGCGGGCCCGCTCCAGGTCGTGGCCGAACTCCGGGGCGACGTCGGCGAATCCGGAGCGCCGGAGGATCTCCTGCGGCACGGCCTGGTCGAGCCGCTGCTCCTCGACCGTGGGGGAGGGGGCGGCGGGCGCGGCGGTGGCCGTGCCGGCGGGGGCGGACAGCCCGGTGAGCAGGGCCAGCGCGAGCGTGCCGAGGCGAGCGCGTAGGGGGGTCAAGGCGGTTGGGGTCCTTTCGTGTCGCTGTGGGGCGCGTGGTGCGGTGGACGCCGGAAGTATCGCGGAGCCGTGACGCCGGTGGAACCCGTACGCGCGGGCGGCGCGCGGCGCTGTGCCTCCTCCTCGCGGGGCCGGGGCCGGGGCTCGTCGACGACGTGCCCCCGGACGAGCGTGGGCCGGGGCCCTCAGTCCACCGGCTCGCCCAGCAGGCGCAGGAAGTCGCGGAAGGCGCCCGGCATGTCGACGGACTCCGGGTCCAGCAGCCACTGGTACTGCAGGCCGTCCATCACGGCGACGAGCAGCGGGGCGGTGCGCTCCGGAGTGAGCCCGTTGGGCAGCCGGTCGCCGTACTCGGCGCGCAGCACCCTGGCCATGGACGTCCGGACGCGGGCGTACCGCTCGGTGAAGTAGGCGCGCGCCGGATGGTCCTCCGTCACGCTCTCGCCGAGCAGGGCGCAGAAGGTCTGGATGATCGCCGGGCGCATCGCGTTGTACTCGACCAGGGAGGCCAGCAGATCCATCCGCCACTGCGTGTCCGGCACGGCGTCCCACCGGTCCCGCTCCTGGAGCACGGCCACCAGCAGGGCGTCCTTGGTGGGGAAGTGGTGCAGCAGCCCCTGCTGGGTGAGTCCCACCCGCTCGGCGACCGCGGCAAGGCTCGCCCCCCGGTAACCACGCTCGGCGATCACCTCCAGCGCCGCCCCCACGATCTCCGCGCGCCGCTCCTCGCTCCTGACCCTGGCGTTCATGACGTCACGGTACGGCATGACCGCCCACTCAATATAACGGCAGGGTAACGTTACCTACCACTCGACAGGTGGCGGATGCACGATGGAGGCACCCGCACCGACGTCGAGGAGGAGGCACCGCGATGGAGGAATCCCAGCGCACCCAGGCCGACCGGGCCCGCGAGGCGGTCGTGGAGGCCGCCCTCGGCAAGCTCGACCTCGACGCCAAGGCCCGGCTGCTGGCCGGCCAGGACATGTGGAGCCTGCCCGCGCTGCCCGAGATCGGCCTGCGGTCGCTGGTCATGTCCGACGGCCCGATCGGCGTCCGGGGCGTGCGCTGGACCGCCGACGACCCGTCCGTCGCCCTGCCCTCGCCCACCGCGCTGGCCGCCACCTGGGACCCCGAACTCGCCCGCCGCGCAGGCGTCCTGCTCGCCCAGGAAGCCCGCCGCAAGGGCGTCCACGTACTGCTCGCCCCCACCGTCAACCTGCACCGCTCCCCGCTCGGCGGCCGCCACTTCGAGTGCTACAGCGAGGACCCGTACCTGACCGGCGTGATCGGCACCGGCTATGTGACCGGCGTCCAGTCCGGCGGCGTCGGCACCACGGTCAAGCACTTCGTCGCCAACGACGCGGAGACCGACCGCTTCACCGTCGACAACCTGGTCTGCGAACGCGCCCTGCGCGAGCTGTACCTGGCGCCCTTCGAGGCGATCGTCGTGAACGCCCGTCCCTGGGGCGTCATGACCGCCTACAACACGGTCAACGGCACGACGATGACCGAGCACCACCACCTGGTCGAGGAGGTGCTGCGCGGCGAGTGGGGCTTCGACGGCGTCAACGTCTCCGACTGGACGGCCGCCCGGGACACGGTGGGCGCCGTCAACGGCGGCCTGGACGTGGCCATGCCCGGCCCGCGGACCGTCTTCGGCGAGGCGCTCGCCCGCGCCGTGCGGGACGGCCGGGTCGCCGAGGCCACCGTCGACGCGGCCGTCCGCCGGGTGCTGCGCCTCGCCGCCCGCGTCGGCGTCCTGGAGGGCGCCGAACCCGTCGTGCCCGAACCGCCCGCCCCCCTCGACGGGGAGGCGCTGGCCCGCGAGATCGCCCGCCGCTCCTTCGTCCTCGTCCGCAACGAGAACGGCGTCCTGCCCCTGAAGCCGGACACCACCGTCGCCCTCATCGGCGCCGCCGCCCGGGACGCCCGCATCCTCGGCGGCGGCTCCGCCACCGTCTTCCCGGCGCGCGTCGTCTCCCCGCTGGACGGCCTCACCGCCGCCCTCCCCGAGGGTGCCCTCAGCTACGCCGTCGGCGCCGACCCGGCCACCGAACTCGCCGTCGCCGGCCGGGGCTTCACGCTGCGGGCCGTCTGCCGGGACGCGGACGGCACCGTCATCGGCACCGGTTCCGCCCCGAACGGCCAGATCCAGTGGATGGGTTCGGACCTCCCCGAAGGCGTCACCCACGACACCCTGCACACCGTCGAGCTCACCGGCACGTTCACGCCGCGCGAGTCCGGCCCGCACACCTTCGGCATCAAGGGCATGGGCGCCTTCACGCTCACCATCGACGGGGCGACGTACTACGACGACGTCCAGCGCCCCGACAAGGACGGCCCGTTCGAGGGCTTCTTCGGCCCCCCCGTGCCCCGCGCCCAGGCGGAACTCACCGCCGGCGAGCCCGTCGACGTCTCCCTGACGCATGTCGTCCGGCTGTCCGACGACCTTCCCATGAAGGTCGTCGCCTTCGCCCTCGCCCACGCGGCCCCGCAGCGCGACCCCGACGAGCTGATCGCCGAGGCCGCCGAGACCGCCCGCAACGCCGACACGGCCGTCGTCGTGGTCGCCACCACCGACCGTGTGGAGTCCGAGGGCTTCGACCGTGCGGACCTGCGCCTGCCCGGCCGTCAGGACGACCTGGTCCGGGCCGTCGCCGCCGCCAACCCGAACACCGTGGTGGTCGTCAACTCCGGCTCCCCGGTCGAGCTGCCCTGGCGGGAGGAGGTCGCCGCCGTGCTGCTCGGCTGGTTCCCCGGCCAGGAGGGCGGCGCCGCCCTCGCCGACGTGCTCACCGGCGCCCACGAGCCCGGCGGCCGGCTCCCCACCACCTGGGGTGCCCTCGCCGACGCGCCGGTCACGCAGGTCGTCCCCACCGACGGCCGCCTCCCCTACACGGAGGGCGTCTTCATCGGCTACCGCGCCTGGGACCGGGCCGGCCGCACCCCGTCGTACCCCTTCGGCCACGGCCTCGGGTACACCGACTGGACCTACGAGTCACTCGAGGTGTACGGCACCACGGTGCGCGTCCGCGTCCGCAACACCGGCAGCCGGCCCGGCCGGGAGGTCGTGCAGGTCTACGTCTGCCCGGCCGGCCCCGGCCCCGGCCCCGAGCGCCCGGCACGTCTGCTGGCCGGCTTTGCCGCCGCCGAGGCCGGGCCCGGCGAGAGCGCCGAGGTGAGCGTCGAACTCCCGCACCGCGCCTTCGAGGTCTGGGACGAGGAGACGAAGTCGTGGGCGTTTGTGAAGGGTTCGTACGAGATCACCGCGAGCCGGTCGATCACCGGCCACGGGCTCACCGCGCCGATTAACGTCTGATCCGGGACAAGTTCCACGCAGGGGACGCGGTCCCCCACCAGCAGCCCCGGTCCGGTGACCTGACCTCCGGACCGGGGCTCGTCCCCGAGGGCAGCGCGCCCGGGGGCCGTCACCGGCGGGACACAGGGCGACCGCGGTCGCTCAGCGCGCCGAGAAGCCGTACACCGTCTCGGAGCGGTACACCTCGCCCGGACGCAGCACGGTGCTCGGGAAGTCCGGGCGGTTCGGGGAGTCCGGGAAGTGCTGGGTCTCCAGGGCGATGCCGTCGCCGGGCGCGAAGGGGCCGCTCAGGTGGTCGGCGCTGTAGAGCTGGAGGCCCGGCTCGGTCGTCGCCACGGTCAGGGTCCGCCCGGAGGCCGGGTCGTGCAGCTCGGCGACCTCCTCGGCCGCCTCGGTGACGCCCTTGTCCAGAACGAAGTTGTGGTCGTAGCCCGAGCCGACCTTGCGGGCGGTGCGGAAGTCGAAGGCGGTGCCGGTCACGTCCGCCGGCGCCCCGGCGGGGATCAGGCCGGCGTCGACCGGGGTGAACCGGGACGCGGCGAGCCGCAGTTCGTGGCCGCCCGCGTGGCCCGCGCCGGCCAGGTTGAAGTAGCTGTGGTTCGTGAGGTTGATCACGGTCGGCGCGTCCGTCTCCGCCTCGTACGCGATCCGCAGCGCACCCGACGCGTCCAGGGTGTACGTCGCCGACACCGCCAGCCGGCCCGGGAAGCCCTCCTCGCCGTGCGGGCTCACCCGGGAGAGCCGCACCCCGTCCGCCACGGGCTCTGCCTGCCACACCCGCTTGTCGAAGCCGTGGGCGCCGCCGTGCAGGGAGTTCGGGCCGTCGTTCGGCTCCAGGGCGTACACGCGGCCGTCCAGCGGGAAGCGGGCGCCCGCGATCCGGTTGGCGTACCGGCCGACCAGGGCGCCGAGATACGGCTCCGGGTGCGCGAGGTAGCCGTCCAGGCCGGCGAACCCCAGCACGACGTCGGCCGTCCGGCCCTCCCGGTCCGGGACCCGAACCGACCGCACGATCCCGCCGTACGTCAGGATCTCCACCCGGGTCCCGGCCCGCTCCAGGGTCCAGCGGTGGACCTCGGTGCCGTCGGGAAGTGTGCCGAAAAGTTCGCTCATGTGGAAAACCCTAGGTGATCGGCACCCTAGGCCACCGGATCGGGGGCCGTGACCGTCCGGTAGGCGATCGCCGCGAGCCGGGCCTGGCCGTCCTTGCTGGGGTGGAACCAGTCCCAGTGGCTCAGCTGGTTGGTGCCGAACCGGTAGTCGTAGACCGCGTTGCCGTCGAAGCGGCAGCGGCGGTCCCTGGCGCAGACGTCCTCCAGCACCGCGTTGTACGCGACCACCCGCTGCTGCACGCGCTCCCGCCGCCGGGCCGCCGCGGCGCTCAGGTCGTCCGCGTCACCCAGCATCGAGGGGCAGATGCCGAGCTTCCACACCTCCCTGCCCAGCGGGCTGGTCCGGCCCTGCGACCACAGCCGCAGCAGGTTCGGCACGCTCGCCACGTACAGCTGTGTCCTCGGATGCCCCGCGCGCAGGGTGCGCACGGCCCTCTCGAAGTCCGCGCGGAAGGCGGCAACCGAGGTCATCGCGCGCGCCGAGGACCGGCAGGCGTCGTTCGCCCCCACCATCACCGTCACCAGGTCCGGGTTCCGGGCGGCTGCCCGCGCCATCTGGCCCGGCAGGTCCGCCATCCGGGCCCCGGTCACCGCGTAGTTCCAGCTGCGCCGGGCCGCCCCGGCCGTCCCGAGCAGCCGCACCGCCAGGCTGTCCACCGCCGCGTCGCTGCCCGTCGCCCACGACACCTCGGGGCAGTCCGACAGCACCATGCACGCGTCGAAGCCGCGCGTGATGGAGTCGCCGATCGCGGCGATCGAGCGTGGGCTGCGGTTCCACACGGGCGCCGTGGCGGCGTGCGTCCTGGTGCCCTGCGGGGTGGGCGCGTCGCCGCCGCCCCCGGCGCCGCACCCGGCGACCCCCAGCACGGCGGCCGCCGCGACGCCGAGGGCCGTCCGCGCACGGTGGCTTCGCTTCCGCATCCCTGCTGATCTCCTCGCTCGACATCCGGTGCCTTCCCCCATGACAACGTGCGCGGGTTCCCGGCCGGGCCCACGGGAACGGACGGGCCCCGTACAAGCGTCCCCCTGGGTGAATGGCGGCGGTTTCCCGGCACCGGGACCGACGGTACGTCACACTCCTTGCGCCGACGCAGGGTAGCCTCGCCATCAACGCGGCCGTCGCGCCACTGCCGCCCAGCCAGTCCGCAAGATGTCCCGCTCTGCCCGGAGGTTCCGGTGACGACACGTGGAGTTCTGTACGTGCACTCCGCGCCGCGCGCGCTGTGCCCGCACGTCGAGTGGGCCGTCGCCGGGGTGCTCGGCACGCGCGTCAGCCTCGACTGGATCCGGCAGCCCGCTGCCCCCGGCACCTGGCGCTCGGAGTTCTCCTGGCAGGGCGAGGCCGGCACCGCCTCCAAGCTCGCCTCGGCGCTGCGCGGCTGGCACCTGCTGCGCTTCGAGGTCACCGCCGAGCCCTGCCCGACCGCCGAGGGCGAGCGCTACAGCTGCACGCCCGACCTCGGCATCTTCCACGCCGTCACCGGCATCCACGGCGACATCCTGATCCCCGAGGACCGCCTCCGCGCCGCCCTGACCCGCTCCCAGCGCGACGAGACGGACCTGGAGGCGGAGATCGCCAGGCTCCTGGGCAAGCCCTGGGACGACGAACTGGAGCCGTTCCGCTACGCCGGCGAGGGAGCACCGGTGCGCTGGCTGCACCAGGTGGTGTGAGCACGGAACGACCGAGAAGGGCCCCGTCCGT
>NZ_JBLEBI010000108.1:0-23012 GCF_047340315.1 Streptomyces sp. AF1A | reverse complement strand
TCGGCGGCGTCCGAGGAGGCGGCGCCTTCCGGTGGGGCCGCCGATGCGGCGTCGGGGTTGCCGGTGCCGGTGCCGTCCTTGGCGTCGGTGCGGCCGGCTTTCCCGGCGGGGTCCGTGTCCGCGACAGCGCCTTCCGCCGTGTTTTCCTCGGGCACGGCGCCGGCCTCGGACTCGGTGTCCGTGGTGTCGGCCTTCGGTGTGGTGTCCGTGGTGTCGGTCTCGTGTGCGGGGTCCGCGGTGCTGGTGCCGGGCGTCACGTTGCCGCTGGGCCCCGGCTCGGTGTCCGCGTCCTTGGCGCCGGGCTCGGTGTCCGTGGCGTCGGCCCTCGGCTCGGTGTCCGTGGCGTCGAGTGGGTCCTCCGTCGTGGCCTCGGCGGCCGTCTCGGAGATGTCGGTCTCGGAGATGTCGGAGTCGAGGACCGTCGGGGGTGTTTCGTCGGGGCCCCGTTCGGCGGCGTGTTCGGTCGCCCTGGCCGTACCCGGTGGCTGGCGCGTGCTGGTGTGCTGAGGCAACCCGGAGGTCCTTCCGTGCGAGACCCGTGACGGACGGCGGGCCACGCTGGGGAGGCTGGACGGGACCGGAGACCCGGACCGCCTGGCCCGCCGACATCCCGTACGGCCGATTCAGCGCCCCTGTTCACAGCACCTGGCAAACACCCGGCAAACCCCTCGCCAAGGCGGCCGTCAGGCGCCTCCCACCGCCGTGAGCAGCGCGAGCGGGGCCGCGGCCGAGCGGGACTCGCGGACGCACGCATGGGGGAAGGGCACCGGCTCGGGGTGGGTGTCGCGGCCGTAGCCCGCCAGCACCTCCGGGAGGCGGTGACCGGCGGCCGTCGCCGCGTCGACCAGCGCGTGGGCGACCGTACGGGCCTCGTCGTGCAGGCCGTAGCGGGCCAGACCCAGGGTGATCAGCGCGTTGTCGTGCGGCCACACCGAGCCGCGGTGGTAGGACAGCGGGTGGTACGCCGGCTGGCCCGCGGCCAGCGTGCGCACGCCCCAGCCGGAGAAGAAGTCGGGCTCCAGGAGCCTGCGGCCCACCAGTTCGCCGTACTCCTTGTCGAGCAGCCCGGTCCACAGCAGATGCCCGGCGTCCGAGGCCAGCGCGTCGATCCGGCGGCCCCGCCCGTCCAGCGCCAGCGCCGGGAAGGACGGCTCCGGCATCCAGAAGTCCCGCTGGAAGCGGTCGCGCAGATCGGCCGCCGCCTGTTCCAGCAGTGCCGCGTACGTCTCGTCGGCCCACACCGTGCGCGCCACCCACGCGGTCCGGCGCAGCGCGTCGTAGGCATAGCCCTGGGCGCCCGCCGCCATCACCGCCCCGGTGGGCCGGGTGCCGTCGGCGCAGCAGATCGCGCCGGGGGAGTCCTTCCAGTTCTGGTTGGCGAGGCCGCCCTCGTCGGCGCGGTAGACGAGGTAGCCGCGGGAGGTCAGGCCGCCGTGGTCGAGCATCCAGGCGACGGCCGCGCGGGCGTGCCCCTCCAGCCGGCGGGCCAGGGCCGTGTCCCCGGTCCGCTCGGTGTACGCGCCGAGCAGCACCAGGAACAGCGGGGTGGCGTCGACCGAGCCGTAGTAGCGCCCGTACGGCACCTGCCCGAAGTGCGCCAGCTCGCCGTGGCGCACCTCGTGCACGATCTTGCCGGGCTGGCCGACCCGGGACGCCCCCGCGCCGGTCGCCTGCGTGGCGGCCAGAGCGAGCAGCGTGGCCGCGGCCGTCCGCGGGCGGTAGGGCAGCGCGAACAGGGAGGTGAGCAGGGTGTCCCGGCCCAGCAGCGTGAGAAACCAGGGGGCGCCGCCGGCCGGCACCCGCAGCTCCTCGCCGTCGGGGCCGGTGGCCGGCACCTGCAGCGCCGCGAGGTCGGCGAGGCCCCGCGCACAGGCCGCCGCCAGCTCCGGCCAGCCGGTGGGGAAGGCCACGCCCTCCACGAACTCGCCTTCCAGGGCGTGGAGTTGTGCGTTGACCGCGGCCGGGTCGCGGGGGACGCGCAGCGCGCGCCGGTCCCCGTGCGGGCGGGCCATCACCCGCAGCACCAACTCGCGCGTGCCGTGCGGCTCCAGCTCCAGCGCCCAGACCAGGCGGCGGGCGCCCGTGCCGGTCTCCTCCACGGCGTCGGGTGCCGGCTCCGCCGTGATGGTCGTACAGGACGTCCATTCCGCGCGCCGGTAGGTGAACTCGATGCCGTCGTCCATGACGACGCGGGAGCGCTGGGCGCCGGCCTTGACGTAGGTGCGGTGGTCGGAGCGGAGCTCGAACTGGTCGGTGAAGTCGGCGTCGGCGGTGATGGCCAGCCGGACGGTCGTGGGCACCGGCCGGTTGCTGGTCACGCGCACTGTCTCCACGAACGAGCTGTCGCCGACGGCCTGCTCCCGGAAGAGCGTGTGCGCCGGGGGCTCCTGGCGCCCGCCGCGCGGCACGAGGACGCACCGCGCGGTGTCGCCGTCCGCGACCGGGGTGAGCACCTCGGGCACCGCGCCCTCGACGGTCAGCTGCCAGCGGCTGAGGTGTCGGGCGTCGCGCACGAACAACCCGTCCGGGGAGCTGCCGCCGCGCACCCCGCTGATGTCGCCCCGGTCGCCCACGGCGGCGAAGGTCGCCCCGCGCACGAGCAGATGATGCCGGTCGGTCATCACCGGACTCCTCCCTCGTCACTCCTGTCGAACGTGCCGGTGCCCGACGGGGACACGCCCTGTCCGGGGCTCTTGAGAAGCTCTTGGTGCAGCTCATGGTGCAGGTCCAGGGCCAGCGCGGCGGTCCAGCCGAAGCCGGTCGCGCCGCACGCCTCGCCGGTGTACGGGTCGACGTACTCGGCGAAACCGGTGCCGTCGGCGAGCTCCAGCACGGCGTCGCGCAGCGCGTCGGCCAGCGCCCGCTCGCCGTGCGTGCGCAGCCCCCGCTCCAGCAGCCAGGCGGTGTTGAACCAGGCCGGGCCGCGCCAGTAACGGTGCGGGTCGAAGGCCTCGCCGAGGAGGTCGTGGCTGGGGACCAGCCGGGTGCGGTGGCCGAACCCGAAGTGCGGGCCGCACAGGGTGCGCACCAGCGCGGCGGCGGCCTCCCCGGGCAGCCCGGGCAGCAGCAGCGGGACCAGCCCGGACACCCCTCGCTCGGGGATCAGCCCCCCGCCCCGCAGGTCCCGGCACAGGAACATCCCGGCCGCCGGCGACCACAGCCGCTCCACCAGTGCGGCCGTCAGCCGCTCGGCGCGCGCGTGCCGGGCGGTGCCGGCCGCGCCCAGCTCCCCGGCGATCCGGGCGAGCGCGTGCTCGGAGGCGATGAGCAGCGCGTTGAACGCCGGGTCCTCGACGGCGAACTCACCGCCGCCGTCGGCGTACCGCGCGTCCCGGTAGTCGGCGGCCAGCCGCACGTACCGGCCGTAGTCCAGGTCCGTCGGCCGGTCCTCGGGGGCGCCGTGGTCGAGGTCGGCGCGGCGGAAGGAGCGGGCCGGGGCCGGGGCGATCCGGGCGAGCGGGGCGTCCCAGCAGGGGCTGTTGTCCATCCCCTGCTCCCAGGGGTGGACGACGGAGACCAGCCCGCCGCCGCCCAGGTCCCGCCGGTGCAGCAGATAGCGGTGCCAGGCGGCCAGCCGCGGGTACGTCCGGGCCAGAAAGCCCCGGGCGCGAGAGAGTTCGGGGTCGGCGCGGTGCACCAGCCAGACCGCCAGCGCGTGCACCGGTGGCTGCACGATGCCCGAGGTCTGTACGGTGCGCGGGGCGCCCGCGGCCCGTCCGGCGGTGGCCGAGCGCCAGAAGTCGGGGCCGGGGAAGTACGCGTCGAGCGGTACGGAGGGGTTGAAGACGATGTGCGGCACGCGCCCGTCGGCCCACTGTGCCGCCAGCAGCGTCTCCAGCTCGGTCTGGGCGCGCAGCGGCGAGAGATGCCTGAGGCCGATCGCGATGAACGCCGAGTCCCAGGACCACTGGTGGGGGTACAGCTTTCGGGAGGGGACCGTCGAGGTGCCCGTCCAGTTCGCCTCCAGCACCCGTGCCGCGCGCACGTGCAGGGGCGTGGTGGGGGACGGGGCAGGAGACGCGGCGGGGGCCGGTGGAGCGTACGCGATCCCGTACTCCGTGGGTCGGGCGGTGAGCTGGGCAGTGCGATCCACGCGGGGCTCCCCGAGGACGAAGAGGTCCGGCCGGCCGACCGGGTTTGGCGGAGGCTACCGTAGGGTTACGTCCATTTAACACGCAAAACTCAATATGTAAGGCAAACTTGAGAAGCACAAGGGGGTGCGCATGACCGGACGTGCGGGGAGAACCGGGAGGAGCGGAAGCCAGGCGGGCGCCGGCGATCTGCTCGAACTGGTGCGCAGTGGACGGGCCGTGACGCGCGGCGCGCTGCAGCAGGCGACCGGACTGTCCCGCGCGACCGTCGCCCAGCGCCTGGACCGGCTGTTCCGGGCCGGCTGGCTGCGCGAGGGCGCCGGGGGCCCGGTCGACTCGCCGCTCGGCGGGCGCCCCTCCATCACCCTGGAGTTCGACGACTCCCATGCCGTGGTCCTCGCCGCCGACCTCGACACCCGGCACGCCCGGGCGGCCGTCCTCTCGCTGACCGGCGAGGTCCTGGCCGAGCACTCCGGCGCGCTGGCGGTCGACGACGGCCCGGAGCCGGTGCTGGGCGAACTGGGCCGCTGGTTCGCCGAGTTGCTGGAGAAGGCCGGCCACCGGGCCGCGGAGGTGTGCGGCATCGGACTCGCCGTGCCCGGACCGGTGGGCAGCGGGACCGGCCGGGTGGTCCAGCCCCCGATGATGCCCGGCTGGGACGGCTACGACATGGCGGGCCGCCTCTCCCGCGCCTTCACCGAGCACACCGGCGCCCCGGCGGTCCCGGTCCTGGTGGACAACGACGCCAACCTCATGGCCTACGGCGAGCAGCGCACCGGCCACCCGGACTGCGCGGCCTTCGTGCTGGTGAAGGTGTCCACCGGCATCGGCGCCGGGGTCGTGGTCGACGGCTCGATCTACCGGGGGATCGACGGCGGCGCGGGCGACATCGGGCACATCCGGGTCGGCGCGGACGCGGTGTGCCGCTGCGGGTCCCAGGGATGTCTCGCCGCCGTGGCGAGCGGCGGCGCCGTGGCCAGGCGGCTGGCCGAGGCCGGGGTGCCGGCCGCCTCCGGCGCGGACGTGCGGGACCTGCTGGCGGCGGGCCACCCGCAGGCGGCGGCGCTGGCCCGGGAGGCCGGCCGCCGGGTCGGGGACGTGCTGGCCACCGTCGTCACCCTGCTCAACCCGGGCGTGCTGATGATCGCGGGCGACCTGGCCGGCACGCCCTTCCTCACCGGCGTGCGCGAGCTGCTGTACCAGCGGGCGCTGCCCCGCTCCACGGCCCACCTGGACGTCGTCACCTCCCGGCTGGGGGAGCGGGCCGCGCTCATCGGAGCGGGCGCGCTGGTCGTGGAGCACCTCTACGCACCGGAGCGGGTGGAGGAGCGGCTGCGCGCTCTGGGCGTGTGACACGGCTGTTTTCCGGACGTTTCGGGTCCGGAAGGCGGTCCGCATGGTGAAATCGCGGCCGTTGTGGCAGCGTGATTCTCGCCACCCTTGATAAGGGTTGCGCTCAGATGAGCGGATCATGGGCGACATTACTTCTCCAAGGGGTGGCACTCGGTGCCACCCCGTGATCGTTCATCGAGCGAAATCAGTCGTGGCGTGACGCGCTCATATGAGCGGGAAACCGGCATGCATGGACCTGAATGCGTTCAAGAAGTGAAAACATCGACGCCGCTCGGCTTGCCAAGCTTTGACTTTCGATCCACTGGCGGACGAGTGGTTACAGGCGCATGACGCGCAAGTGGACGTACCCACCTGCCTTTGATCTGGGTATGTTCCTCGCCGTCAGGGCAGCCACCGTGGCCTCAAGGAGTCGAGACCCGTGTCGGAAAACAAAGAACCCCACGTAGCGAAGTTCGTTTACGACTTCACCGAGGGCAACAAGGACCTCAAGGACCTCCTCGGCGGCAAGGGCGCCAACCTCGCCGAGATGACCAACCTGGGTCTCCCGGTCCCTCCCGGCTTCACCATCACCACGGAGGCCTGCAAGGTCTACCTGGACAGCGGTGAAGAGCCCGCGGCACTGCGTGACGAGGTGAGTGCGCACCTCGAGGCGCTCGAGGCCCGCATGGGCAAGAAGCTCGGCCAGCCCGACAACCCGCTGCTGGTGTCGGTCCGCTCGGGCGCCAAGTTCTCCATGCCGGGCATGATGGACACCGTCCTCAACATCGGACTCTCCGACAAGTCCGTGCAGGGCCTGGCCAAGCAGGCCGGCGACGACCGGTTCGCCTGGGACTCCTACCGCCGCCTCATCCAGATGTTCGGCAAGACCGTCCTCGGCGTCGACGGCGACCTCTTCGAGGAGGCCCTGGAGAAGGCCAAGGAGGCCAAGAAGGTCACGGTCGACACCGACCTGGAGGCCGCCGACCTGAAGAAGCTGGTCGCCACCTTCAAGAAGATCGTCAAGAAGGAGGCCGGCCGGGAGTTCCCGCAGGACCCGCGCGAGCAGATGGACCTCGCCATCAAGGCGGTCTTCGACTCCTGGAACGGCGACCGCGCCAAGCTCTACCGCCGCCAGGAGCGCATCCCGCACGACCTCGGCACCGCCGTCAACGTCTGCTCGATGGTCTTCGGCAACCTCGGCCCCGACTCCGGCACCGGCGTCGCCTTCACCCGCGACCCCGCCTCCGGCCACCAGGGCGTCTACGGCGACTACCTGCAGAACGCCCAGGGCGAGGACGTGGTCGCGGGCATCCGCAACACCGTCCCCCTCGCCGAGCTGGAGTCGATCGACAAGAAGTCGTACGACCAGCTCATGCAGATCATGGAGACGCTGGAGAACCACTACAAGGACCTGTGCGACATCGAGTTCACGATCGAGCGCGGCCAGCTGTGGATGCTCCAGACCCGCGTCGGCAAGCGCACCGCCGGCGCCGCCTTCCGCATCGCCACCCAGCTGGTGGACCAGGGCCTGATCGACGAGACCGAGGCGCTCCAGCGCGTCACCGGCGCCCAGCTCGCCCAGCTGATGTTCCCGCGCTTCGACGAGCACGCGAAGGTCGAGCAGGTGGCGCGCGGCATCGCGGCGTCTCCGGGTGCGGCGGTCGGCAAGGCGGTCTTCGACTCCTACACGGCCGTGAAGTGGTCCCGCTCCGGCGAGAAGGTCATCCTGGTCCGCCGTGAGACCAACCCCGACGACCTGGACGGCATGATCGCGGCCGAGGGCATCCTGACCTCCCGCGGCGGCAAGACGTCCCACGCGGCCGTGGTGGCGCGCGGCATGGGCAAGACCTGTGTCTGCGGCGCGGAGGAGCTCGAGGTCGACACCAAGCGCCGCCGCATGACGATCCCCGGCGGCCACGTCGTGGAAGAGGGCGACGTCATCTCCATCGACGGCTCGACGGGCAAGGTCTACCTGGGCGAGGTCCCGGTCGTGCCGTCACCGGTGGTGGAGTACTTCGAGGGCCGCATGCACCCGGGCGCCGACGACGCCGACGAGCTGGTCGAGGCCGTCCACCGCATGATGGCCTTCGCCGACCGCAAGCGCCGGCTGCGGGTGCGCGCCAACGCCGACAACGCCGAGGACGCGCTGCGGGCCCGCCGCTTCGGCGCGCAGGGCATCGGCCTGTGCCGCACCGAGCACATGTTCCTCGGCGAGCGCCGCGAGATGGTCGAGAAGCTGATCCTCGCCGACACCGAGGAGGAGCGGGAGGCCGCCCTCGCCGAGCTGCTGCCGCTGCAGAAGAAGGACTTCGTCGAACTCTTCGAGGCGATGGACGGGCTTCCGGTCACGATCCGCCTCCTCGACCCGCCGCTGCACGAGTTCCTCCCCGACATCACCGAGCTGTCGGTCCGCGTGGCCCTGGCCGAGTCCCGCCAGGAGCCGCACGAGAACGACCTCCGGCTGCTCCAGGCGGTGCACCGTCTGCACGAGCAGAACCCGATGCTCGGCCTGCGCGGCGTGCGCCTCGGCCTGGTCATCCCCGGCCTGTTCACCATGCAGGTCCGCGCGATCGCCGAGGCCGCGGCGGAGCGCAAGCTGGCGAAGGGCGACCCGCGCGCCGAGATCATGATCCCGCTCGTCGGCACCGTCCAGGAGCTGGAGATCGTCCGCGAGGAGGCCGACCAGGTCATCGCCGAGGTCCAGGCGGCGAGGGGCACGCAGCTGAAGCTGGCGATCGGCACGATGATCGAGCTCCCGCGCGCCGCGCTGACCGCCGGCCAGATCGCCGAGGCGGCCGAGTTCTTCTCCTTCGGCACCAACGACCTGACGCAGACCGTCTGGGGCTTCTCCCGCGACGACGTCGAGGCCTCCTTCTTCACGGCCTACCTGGAGAAGGGCATCTTCGGGGTCTCCCCCTTCGAGACGATCGACAAGGACGGCGTCGGCTCCCTGGTCAAGGCGGCGGCGGAAGCGGGGCGGCGCACCCGTCCCGACCTCAAGCTCGGCGTCTGCGGCGAGCACGGCGGCGACCCCGAGTCGGTCCACTTCTTCCACGAGGCCGGCCTGGACTACGTCTCCTGCTCCCCCTTCCGCATCCCGGTCGCCCGGCTCGAGGCGGGCCGCGCCGCCACGAACTCGGAGGGCAGCGACCACCGCTAGGCCACCGCCAAGTCCTGCCGGGCCGCATGACCCCGGAGCCGTCGCCGGTCCCCGACCCTCACCGATCGACGGCGGCTCCGGCGCACGAAGAGGAGGGGCGGCACCCTGTGCGGGGGTGCCGCCCCTCCGGTGTCCTCCGCCCCGGAAGACCCGGAAGACCCGGAAGACCCGGAAGGCCCGGAAGACGCGGGGTGATCGGGACGGCGCCCGGTGGTGGGTGCCGCCCGCCGCGGGGGAGCCTCGGTCAGAACAGGCCCTGCGTGTTGACCGGACCCACCTGGAAGATGCCCGAGCACGTCGTCCAGGGGGCCGGGACCAGGGTGGCGGTGTAGGAGGCCGGCGGGTAGACGCGCAGGTAGGTGCCGGTGCGCAGGCAGGGGCTGCCCACCGGGCCGTTGGTGGTGCGCAGGACCGCCGAGGCCGAGTGGCCCGGGGCGAGCGTGACGGTTGCGTAGGAGCGGCCGCTGCGGGTGGCGGCCGGGCCGATTTGGTGGTGCGCGGTGTCCAGGACGCTGACGCCCGGGTAGCCGCGCAGGGCGCAGCTGGACGTGCTGGTGTTGGTGAACGTGAGCGGCCAGTACAGCGACCCCGCCGCGCCCTCCTTGCGGCCCATGGAGAGGTACAGGTCGCTCACCGTGCAGGTCCGGACGGTCGTCGAGGTCCGTGCCGCCGCCGAGGTCGCGTTCCACGCGGCTCCCGTGGCCGTGAGCCCCACGAGCGCGGCGGTCAGCACGGCGGCCGCACCGCGCCGGGGGAATGCCCGGAGAAATCTCCGAGGGTACCGATACTGAAACATGGCGTATCCGCCTCCAACGGGCGAATGGGTGGATGAAGGTCCACCGTGTTGGATGCGCCCGGTCCCGGAAAAGTTGTGCATCGCCGAGGTGAACCGGAGGAAATCGGCCTATGACCGGCTGGACCACCGCCGACATCCCCGACCTTACCGACCGCACCGCCGTCGTCACCGGCGCCAACAGCGGCCTGGGCTACGTCACCGCCCGTGAGCTGGCGCGCAAGGGAGCCCGGGTGGTGCTGGCGTGCCGGAGCGAGGCGCGCGGGAGCGGTGCCGTCGAGCGGATCGGGCGGGAGGTGCCGGGGGCGCGGGTGGAGCTGCGCCTGCTCGACCTGGGGGATCTCGCGAGCGTGCGGGGGTTCGCGCGGGCACTGCCGTACGACCGGCTGGATCTGCTCGTCAACAACGCCGGCGTGATGGCCCTGCCGTACGGGACGACCGCCGACGGGTTCGAGACGCAGTTCGGCGTCAACCACCTCGGGCACTTCGCGCTCACGGCGCTGCTCCTGTCGAGACTGCGGGCCGCCGAGGACGCGCCCTGGACCGTCGACGACGCCATGGCCCGGCGGCTCTGGCGGGAGTCGGCGCGGCTGACCGGCGTGACCTGCGGCGCCCTCGGCGGGGACACCTAGTCCCCTCGCGGTGGCACACCGCCGCGACACCCCTTCGTCATCGGCGCTCATGGCTGACCGCCGGGCCTCCCGGGCGGTCGGTGGCGAGGGCGCCGGCGAGTCCGCCGGGCCGGCCGGCTCGGCGGACGGCCGCGTCAGACGCTGCGCACCTCGTACGCCGTCACCCGCGCGGACGCGTCGTCCAGGCACTCCCCGGTGGCCAGGTCGAAGCGCTGCTTCAGCAGGGGGGAGGCCACGAACGGGCGGCCCTCGTGGGTGCCGGTCAGGCCGCGGGAGAGGACGGCCGCGCCGGTGAAGGGGTCGCGGTTGTCGACGGCGTACAGACGGTCGGCGCGGTCGCGGAAGAGGGCCACCTGGCGGCCGTCCGGCAGCAGCGCGGCCACCCCGCGGCCCGGGGTCAGCGCGCTCAGCTCGCAGGCCGTGAACCAGCCGTCGGCAAGCCGCAGTTGGACTTTGAGGTCGGTCGTCTCGAGGGCCAGGGTCATCGCTGGGCGCTTCCTTCCAGGACGTCGTCGGCGGGCCGCGTGCCGATGGACAGCAGCGGCAGGTCGGGCTTGATCTGGTCGCGCTCGGGGACGAAGGCGACCACGGGGTCCGGGGTGTCCGGCGCGTTCACGAAGGACACGAACCGGGCCAGCTTCTCGGGGTCGTTGACGGTCTCGGCCCACTCGTCGCGGTAGTGCGCGACATGGGCCTGCATGAGCCGTTCCAGCTCGTCGCAGATGCCGAGCGAGTCGTGCACCACCACGTCCCGCACGTGGTCCAGGCCGCCCGGGATCCGCTCCAGCCAGGTCGAGGTGCGCTCCAGCCGGTCGGCGGTGCGGATGTAGAACATCAGGAACCGGTCGATGAGGCGCACCAGTTCGGCGTCGGACAGGTCCTGCGCGAGCAGGTCGGCGTGGCGCGGGGTGGCGCCGCCGTTGCCGGCGACGTAGAGGTTCCAGCCGTTGGCGGTGGCGATCACCCCGAAGTCCTTCGACTGCGCCTCGGCGCACTCGCGCTGGCAGCCGGAGACCGCCGACTTCAGCTTGTGCGGGGAGCGCAGGCCCCGGTAGCGCAGCTCCAGGTCGATCGCCATCCTGACCGAGTCCTGCACGCCGTACCGGCACCAGGTCGAGCCCACGCAGGACTTCACCGTGCGCAGCGCCTTGCCGTAGGCGTGGCCGGACTCGAAGCCGGCGTCCACCAGGCGGGCCCAGATCAGCGGCAGTTGCTCGACCCGCGCGCCGAACATGTCGATCCGCTGACCTCCGGTGATCTTCGTGTAGAGGCCGAAGTCCCGGGCGATCTCGCCGATCACGATCAGCTTCTCGGGGGCGATCTCGCCGCCGGGGATGCGCGGCACGACCGAGTACGAGCCGTTCTTCTGCAGGTTGGCCAGGAAGTGGTCGTTGGTGTCCTGCAGGGCCGCCTGCTCGCCGTCCAGGACGTAGCCGCTCGCGCCGATCGCCGGGGCGAGGGAGGCGATGATCGAGCCGACGGCGGGCTTGCAGACCTCGCAGCCGTCGCCGCCGCGGGCGCCCTCGCGGCCGTAGCGGTCGAGCAGCTCCCGGTACGAGGTGATGCGCAGCGCGAGGACGATCTCGTACAGCTCCTCGCGGGTCCGGGCGAAGCAGCCGCACAGCCCCTTGTCGACCACGACGCCGGACGCCTCCAGCTCGGCGGTGACCAGCTGGCCCAGCACCTTCACGCAACTGCCGCACCCCGTACCGGCCTTGGTGCACTTCTTCACCTCGGGCACCGTGGTGCACCGGTGGTCGGTGACCGCGCCCCGGATCGTGCCCTTGCTGACGTTGTGGCAGGAGCAGACGATCGCGTCGTCGGGCAGTGCGGAGGGGCCGAGCCGGGCCCCCGGGTCGGCTCCGGCGGGCAGGACGAGCGACTCGGGGGAGACGGGGGGAACCGAACCGGTCAGCGCGCGCAGGGTGCCGTACGCCTCCGCGTCGCCGACGAGGATGCCGCCGAGCAGCGTGCCGTCCTTGCCGATGACCAGCTTCTTGTACAGGCCCGCGCGGGAGTCGGAGTAGACGACGTCCAGGCAGTCCTCGGCGGTGCCGTGCGCGTCGCCGAAGGACGCCACGTCCACGCCGAGCAGCTTCAGCTTGGTCGACAGGTCCGCGCCGGTGAAGGACGCCTCGTCGCGGGCGATCGTGGCCGCGGCCGTCTCCGCCTGCTCGTAGCCGGGCGCCACCAGCCCGTACACCCGGCCGTCGGCCGCCAGCGCGCACTCGCCGATCGCGAAGACGTTCGGGTCGGTGACGGTGCGGCACTGCTCGTCGACGGTGATGCCGCCGCGCTCGCCGACGGCGAGACCGCAGCCCCGGGCCAGCTGGTCGCGCGGACGCACACCGGCGCTGAACACCACCATGTCGACGGCGAGTTCGGAGCCGTCGGACAGCTTCATGCCGGTCACCGAGCCGTCGGCGCCGGTGACGATCTCCTGGGTGCCGGTGCCCGTGTGCACGGTCAGGCCCATGCCCTCGACGGTCCGCAGCAGGGCCGCGCCGCCGCCCTCGTCGACCTGCACCGGCATCAGGCGCGGCGCGAACTCCACGATGTGGGTGTCGAGTCCGAGGCCCTTGAGCGCTCCGGCCGCCTCCAGGCCCAGCAGGCCGCCGCCGACCACGGCGCCCGTCGTCGCCTTCGCCCGCGCGTACTCCTCGATGGCGAGGAGGTCCTCGATGGTCCGGTACACGAAGCAGCCGGCCGCGTCCTTGTTCGGCACCGGCGGCACGAAGGGGTAGGAGCCGGTGGCGAGCACGAGCACGTCGTAGCCGACGGTGAGCCCGGAGCGGGCGGTGACCGTGCGGGCGGCCCGGTCGATCGTCCGCGCCGGGTCGCCGAGGTGCAGCTCGATGCCGTGGTCCTCGATGAACCGCGGGTCGGCGAGCGACAGTTCCTGAGGCGTACGGCCGGAGAAGTACGAGGTCAGCTGCACGCGGTCGTAGGCCGGGCGCGGCTCCTCGCACAGCACGACCACGCGGTGCGTGGCGGTCAGGCCGCGCTCGGCGAGCGCTTCGAGGAAGCGCTGGCCGACCATGCCGTGGCCGACGAGCACGATCGTGGGGGTGGCCCCCGGGGTGGCGGTCATCAGGAGCCTCCATCGTTGGTGAGCAGGTGGAGCAGGGGGCCGTCGTCGGGGAGCGGCTCGGCTCCCTCCCAGGCGCGGGCGAGCGCGCCGACGGTGCCGAGTTCGCCGACGAGGACCCCGCCGACCAGGCGGTCGTCGCGGACGACGACCTTGCGGTAGGTGCCGCGGGTGGCGTCCGCGAGGCGCACCACGTCGTCGCCGGGGCGCGGCTCGGGCTCGCCGAACGCGGCGAGGTCGAAGGGGGAGTCGGGGCCGGTCAGGGTGAGCCGGGTCAGCGAGCGCGTGCCGGAGTACCGCGCGCCCGCCGTGCCGGTGAGCAGCTCGGCGAGGACGTCGGCCTGTTCCAGCGCCGGGGCGGCGAGGCCGTAGACCGTGCCGTCGTGCTGGGCGCAGTCGCCGATGGCGCGGATGTGCGGGTCGCAGGTGCGCAGCTCGTCGTCGACCAGGACGCCCTTGTGGACGGCGAGGCCCGCCTGCTGCGCCAGGCCGGTGCGCGGATGCACCCCGCAGGCGACGACCACGAGGTCGGCGTCGAGCGCGTATCCGTCGGCCAGCTCCACCGAGCGGACCGCGCCGCCGACGCAGCGCACGTCCCGCACCCGGCACTCGGTGTGCACCTCGACGCCGAGACCGGTCAGGTGCCGCAGCACCAGCCGGGAGGCGTCCGGGTCGAGCTGGCGCTCCATGAGCCGCTCGGCCTGCTGGGCGAGGACCACCTGGGCGCCGCGCACGGCGAGCGCGCGGGCGGCGGAGACGCCGAGCAGCCCGCCGCCGATGACGACCGCCCGCACGCCCGGCCGCACCGCCTTGGCCAGGCCCAGGCAGTCGTCCAGGGTGCGGAACGCGTGGACGCCCTCGGGGAGCCGGCGGTCCGGGGTGAACAGGCCGCGCAGCGGCGGCAGCACCGGGTTGGAGCCGGTCGCCAGGACGAGCGTGTCGTAGGCGATCGTGGTGCCGTCGGCGCAGGCGACGGTCCGGGCGGCCCGGTCGATGCCGGTGACCCGGGTGCGCAGCAGCCCGGCGGGCACCGGCAGGGCGATCACCTCGGGGGCGTACCGGCCGGCCAGCACCTCGGCGAGCAGCACCCGGTTGTACGGCGGGTGGTCCTCCTCGCCGACGAGGAGCGCGGGCGTGCCCAGCTCGCCGAGCCGCCGGGCGAGCCGTACGCCCGCGAGGCCGGCGCCGATCACCACCACACGCGTATTCGAGGTCATGTCCCGAGCGTGCGGGTGGGACGTTACCCGGTGGCATCACCCCTGTTTCCCACGGGGAACGCTGCCCTCAGCAGGGGCGCGCGGCGGGTGTGAGGGTCCCGTGCGCGCGCCGGGGAGGGCTGTGAGGTGCGCCGGCCGCCCTCCGGGAGTACGGCGGGTGCCGTACCCGGGGATGCGGCCCCGGCCTAGCGGCTGCCCGTCAGGTGGGCGAAGACGACCACGTTGCCCTGGTAGCCGGTGGCCTTGGAGTAGCCGCCGCCGCAGGTGATCACCCGCAGCTCGGGGCGGTGGGCGGCGCCGTACACCTTGGCGTCGGGGAAGTCGCGGGCCGAGTAGACCTCCACCGCGTCCACGGTGAACTCGGCCACGGTGCCGTCCCGGCGGTCCACCTCGATGCGGGCGCCCCGCTTGAGCGCGCCGAGGTCGTAGAAGACGGCGGGGCCCTCGGTGTTGTCGACATGGCCGGCGACGATCGCGGTGCCCGTCTCGCCGGGCATGGTGCCGGCCTCGTACCAGCCGGCCAGGTTCTTGTCCGCGGCGGGCGGCACGTCCAGGCTGCCGGAGGGGGTGAGGCCGAGGCCCATCAGCGGGGCGTTCACCCGGATCGAGGGGATCCGGATCCGCAGCGGCGGGGACGGCGGCAGCGAGGGCCCGGCCAGCCGCTCCTCGACCGGGTCGGGGCGGCTCTCGGCGGCGGACGGCTGCGGGGGCGTGTGCGCCGGGCCGCCCAGCAGCCACACCCCCGAGCCGAGGGCGATGACGGTGACGGCGGCTATCGCGGTGTCCCCGAGCCTGCGCCTGCGCGCCGCGCGTGTTCGCGTGCTGCGCATACGAACCCCTCTCCCGGGGGCGGACCCCCGAACCGGGTCCGGGGCGCCGTCCCGGGCCGGGGCGCCCCGGTGTGGTGCGGTGGATCCCCTCCCCCTCCGGGCCGCGAGGGGCATCGGACCCGGAGCGGGAGGGGACGTGTGCGGTACCTGCGGACGGACAGCGGAGGGTGCCCGTCAGATCCCGTCGCCTCTCGCCCGGCGATGCAGGAGCCAGGTACCGCCCGCGGCGGCGACGGCCAGAGCCGCCACGCCCGCCGCGGTCTGCACGGGGTCGGGGCCGAGTGCGCCGCCGACCCCCGTCTTCACGCTTCCCCGCGGCTGCACCTGTTCGTGCGCCGCGCTCAGTGCCACCACCAGGTCGCCCGTCACCTGCCGGTCGCCCTCCGCGCACTTCGCGACGATCTCGTACGTCCCCGGCTGCGCGCTGGACGGTACCCGGAACTGGCCGATCGCCTCGCCGTTGTGCGCGCTGGGCGCCAGCATGAACGTGCCGGCGCCCACCGCGCCCGCGTCGCCGGTCGCGACGCCCTTGTCGCCGCACGCGGCGGTGTTCACGCTGACCTGCCCGCCGGGCACGGCCGTGGAGGGGTACACCTCGAGCGTGCCGGTGCCGGCGCCGGCGCCGTAGGCGGGTACGGCGGTGAGGGCTGCCGCGGCCACGGCGAACCCGGTACCGGTCAGCAGACGGGCGGTGCGTCGCATGGTGCTCCCCAGAGCTTGTCCGACTGGTGTCTCCCCTGCCCTTTCGAGGTAAGTGGGTCCGGGCCCGGTCCGCCTCCCGGGAGTCCGCCGGAAATGCGGTGAACGGGTGTCGTCCGCGGCCCCCACACAGCGCAACGTCCGGGGAGTCTTCACAGGTCAGGGGCGTGATCGTGAGCTTGGGAAGATAATCGTACGAAGAAAACACGAATGGGCTGACGGCTGCCGTTGAACGGGTGACGGAGCGTCAGGGGCACGGCTCGGGCCGGTGCCCGCGAGGGGACACCGGCCCGGGACCGTCACCGCGGGACGATCAGTTCACGTTGACCGCGCTCCAGGCCGCGGCCACCGTGTTGTACTCCGTGCTGCCCGCGCCGTAGAGGTCCTTGGCCGCGTTCAGGGTCGCGGCCCGCGCGCCCGCGTAGTTCGTCGAGGACGTCATGTAGACCGTCAGCGCCCGGTACCAGATCCGGCCGACCTTGTCCCGGCCGATGCCGGTGATCGTGGAACCGTTGTAGGTGGGCGAGTTGTAGGCGACGCCGTTGATGGTCTTCGGCCCGCTGCCCTCCGCCAGCAGGTAGGCGAAGTGGTTGGCGACACCGGAGGAGTAGTGGACGTCGAGGTTCCCGACCGACGAGCTCCAGTAGTCCGCGGAGCTGCCGTCCTTGGACGGCCGGTCCATGTAGCGCAGAGCGCTCTTGCCGAAGCCGGGGCGGACGATCTTCTCGCCGATCAGGTAGTCACCGGGGTCCGAGGGGTTGTCGGCGTACCACTCGACCATCGTGCCGAGGATGTCGGAGGTGGCCTCGTTCAGCCCGCCGGACTCGCCGGAGTAGGTCAGCGCGGCGGTCTTGGACGTCACCCCGTGCGTCATCTCGTGCCCGGCCACGTCCAGCGCCACCAGGGGCCCGAAGGTGGTCCCGTCGCCGTCGCCGTACGTCATGCAGAAGCAACTGTCGTCCCAGAAGGCGTTGTTGTAGCTGTTGCCGTAGTGGACGCGGTTGAACGAGCCCTTGCCGTCGCCGCCGATGCCGTTGCGGCCGTGCACGTTCTTGTAGTAGTCCCAGGTCTCGTCGGTGCCGTACTGGGCGTCGACGGCGGCCGTGGAGCGGTCGGCGCCGCTGCCCGTGCCCCAGTGGTTGTCGGCGTCCGTGAACAGGGTCGCGGGCGCCCGGCTGAAGCAGATGCCGAGGAAGCACAGGTCCGTCTTGTTGGCGGCGTCACCGGTGTAGGTGTTGCCCCGCGTCGGGTCCTTGAGCTGGTAGGACGAGCCGGACTGGGTCGTCTGCAGCGCCACCGTGCCGCTGTAGAGCGACTGGCCGTCGCCGGCGGCCGTCTCGATGGCGTCCCACGCGTCGATCCGGGTGCCCGTGCGGGCGTCGGTGATCACTGTGCGGGCGACCGGGTTGCCGAGCGAGTCCAGGCCGACGGCGTTGGTGCGCCAGGCCAGCCTGGGCGCGCCGTGCAGCGCGTCGATGACCAACTGGGGCTTGGCCTTGACCTGTTGCAGCCGCTCGCCCAGGTTGGCCGCGCGCAGCGCGTTCACCGCGAGGTCGGCGGCCTTCGGGGCGGAGATCTCCGGGGTGGTCGAGGGCAGCGAGATGGCGCTGCGGGTGGCCCGGTCGGCGCCGCGGTAGCCGCCGTTCGGGGCGAGGTGGACGACGAAGTCGCCGCCGAGCACCGGGAGGTTGTGGTACGTGCGGTCGTAACGGACGTGCTGGGTGCCGTTCCTGTCCACGATCACGTCACGGACGCTGGTGCCCTGAGCGGAGGTCAGGCCCAGGCTCGCCGCGTGGGACAGCAGGGCCGACGCCGCGTGCTCGATCGCGGTGGCCCGGGTGGGTCCGGTGGCGGCGTGGGCGGCGGGGGACAGGGTGACGGCCAGCAGGGTCGCGGTGGTGACGGCGACGCCGGCGGTCGCGAGACGACGGGATCCTCGGGCAGGCTGCCGTATCGGGCTCATCGGTCTCCTTGGGAAGGCGCCAGGCTAGGCGGGGGAAGGCGCTGGATGTCACTGAGATTTAAGGGGCCATGACATGTCATGTCCATAGCGTCTCCATGGAGATGTGTGTGGAGGCGGAGGGGGACCAGAATCGTTTCCGTGATCACCACGGATCCCCGAGACCCGCTGCCCTTCTTCGTCTACGGCACCCTGCGCCCCGGCGAGCCGAACCACGACCTCTACCTGCGCGGGCGCACCCTCGCCGAGGAACCCGGCCGCCTGCCGCGCGCCGTGCTCTACGACGGGCCCGGCTATCCGTACGCCGTCGAGCAGCCCGGCGGTGAGGTGCGCGGCGAACTGGTGACCGCGCGCCCGGACGCCTACGGCGAACTCCTCGCCGCCCTGGACCGGCTGGAGGAGTACGTGCCGGGCGACCCCCGCAACCTCTACGAACGCGTCGCCCGGCCCGTCCTGCGCGGCGACGGCACCCTCGTGCGTGCCTGGGTCTACCTGGCCGCCCCACCCGTCGCCGCCCGGCTGCGCACCTGCGGCACCCGCATCGAGGACGGCGACTGGCGGTCCCGCCGCTGACCCGGCCCACGGGCCCCGGCCCGGCGGTTCTTGGCGGCGGTCTCGGTCCGGTGCTCTCGGCCTGGGGGTTTCGGCCCGGCGGTCTCGGTCCGGCGGTCTCGGCCCGGCTCTCTCCGCCCGGCGGTCTCAGCCCGGGAGTCTCAGCCAGCGGCCTCGGCAGCGGTCTCGGCCCGGCGGTCTCGGTACGGCGCTCTCGGTACGGCGCTCTCGGCTCAGCCCTCTCCGGCCCGGGAGTCTCAGCCAGCGGCCTCGGCAGCGGTCTCGGCCCGGCGGTCTCGGCCCGGCGGTCTCGGTCCGGCGGTCTCGGCCCGGCTCTCTCCGCCCGGCGGTCTCAGCCCAGCAGTCTCAGCCCCTCCGGAATCTCGACGCTGAACTCCTCCTCCACCACGCGCCGCGCCTCGGCCTCGTCGGCGAGCGTGCGCTCGGTGACCGCGCCGTCGGCCCGCGTCTCGGTCAACCGGTCGCCGTCCAGGGAGAGATGACGCTCCGCCGTGGTCCGCTGCAGATAGGGGCGGCGGGTGAAGGGGGAGCGCGGGTTGGTGCCGACGTGCCAGTTGAACACCTCGAAGTCGGCGGCGGCGAACGGC
Source organism: Streptomyces sp. AF1A (assembly GCF_047340315.1). Taxonomy (NCBI): domain Bacteria; kingdom Bacillati; phylum Actinomycetota; class Actinomycetes; order Kitasatosporales; family Streptomycetaceae; genus Streptomyces; species Streptomyces sp. AF1A. The sequence goes on along the minus strand of NZ_JBLEBI010000108.1, from coordinate 4,050 downwards.
TCCAGCGTGAACGCGTACTGGCCGACCCACTCGCCCCGCTGCCTGTCGTACGCCTGCAACGCCCACAGCTCCAGCGGGCCGTCGTGCGGCAGCCGCGCGAAGCGGTGGCGGCGCCCGGCGCCCTCGAACTCGGCGCCGAGGACCAGGGGCACCGGCGTCAGCAGCGCGCCGCGCGCCCCGAAGCCGACGTCCGCCAGATACGGTCGCGGATCACCCGGGACGGCGACCCTCAGCATCGCGTGCGTCCGCGGCCGCTCCTCGGGCGTCCCGGCGCCCAGCACCACGCGCGCGGTCAGCGCGGTCACCCGGAACCCGAGCGCTTCCAGCGCTCGCCACAGGAGCAGGTTGTGCTCGTAGCAGTAGCCCCCGCGCCGGCCGTGCACCATCTTGGCCATCAGATCGGCCATGGCCAGCGACGGCGCCCGCCCGGCCAGCGGGTCCAGATTCTCGAAGGTCAGGGACCGGGCGTGGGCCAGATGCACCCCGTGCAGGGTCGCCAGGCCCGCCCGCCGGTCACCCTGCCACCCGATGCGGCCCAGGTAGGCGTCGAGATCGAACTGCTCGCTGTCGGACATGCTCCGACCGTACGCCGCGCCCGCCCGCGCCCGCCTCGGCCCACGGGCGGAAACGCGGTCTACACCCCCGGGCCGAGAACCTCCACCCGCACCGCGCAGGACTTGAACTCCGGCATGCCGGAGGTGGGGTCGAGGGCCGGGTTCGTGAGGGTGTTGGCACGGCCCTCGCCCGGCCAGTGGAAGGGCATGAAGACGGTGTCCGGGCGGATGGCGGCGGTGATCCGCGCGGGCGCCACCGCGCGGCCCCGGCGGGAGACCACCGCCACCGGCTCGCCCTCGGCCGCCCCGAGCCGGGCCGCGAGGCGCGGGTGCAGCTCCACGAAGGGTCCGGGCGCGGCCGCGTTCAGCTCCGGCACCCGCCGGGTCTGCGCCCCCGACTGGTACTGCGCCACCACCCGGCCGGTGGTCAGCAGCAGCGGGTACTCGTCGTCCGGCTCCTCCGCCGTGGCCCGGTGCGCCACGGCGACGAACCGCGCGCGCCCGCCCGGCGTGGCGAAACGGTCCAGGAACAGACGGGGGGTGCCGGGGTGGACGGCGGTCCCGGCGGCCTCCGCCGCATCCACCGGGCTCCTTTCGCGGGAGCCGCTCTCCGGGTCCGGGCAGGGCCAGAAGACCCCGTTCTCCTTTGCGAGCCTGCGGTAGGTGATCCCGGAGTAGTCCGCCGGGCCGCCCGCGCTGGCCCGGCGCAGCTCCTCGAAGGTCTCCTCCGGGTCGGTGGGGAAGCCCTTCTCCACACCCAGGCGGGCCGCGAGTTCGTGCAGGACGTACAGGTCGCTGCGGACGCCCGGCGGGGGGCTGACGGCCCTGCGGCGGAGCAGGACCCTGCCCTCCAGGCTGGTCGTGGTGCCCGTCTCCTCCGCCCACTGGGTGACCGGCAGCACGACGTCCGCCAGTTCGGCCGTCTCGGACAGCACGACGTCCGCGACCGCGAGGAAGTCCAGGGACCGCAGCCGCCGCTCGACGTGCGCCGCGCGCGGCGCGGAGACCACCGGGTTGGAGCCCATCAGCAGCAGCGCCCGCACGTCCGTGCCGAGGGCGTCGAGGAGTTCGTACGCGCTGCGCCCGGGGCCGGGCAGGGCGTCGGGGTCGACGCCCCACACCCCGGCCACGTGCCGCCGGGCCGCCGGGTCGTCCAGCTTGCGGTAGCCCGGCAACTGGTCGGCCTTCTGGCCGTGTTCGCGGCCGCCCTGCCCGTTGCCCTGCCCGGTCAGGCAGCCGTACCCGGACAGCGGACGGCCCGCCCGCCCGGTCGCCAGGCACAGGTTGATCCACGCGCCCACCGTGTCCGTGCCCTTGGACTGCTGCTCGGGACCGCGCGCGGTGAGCACCATCGCCGACTCGGGCGCGCAGAACAGCCGCACGGCCTCGCGCAGGTGCGGAACGGACACCCCCGTGATCCGCTCCACGTACTCCGGCCAGTGCGCCATCGCCGCCGCCCGGGCCTCCTCCCAGCCGCTCGTCCGCTCCCGGATGTAGGCGTCGTCCGTGCGGCCCTCGGCCACCACCAGGTGCAGCAGGCCCAGCGCCAGGGCGAGATCCGTGCCGGGGCGGGGCGCGAGGTGCAGGTCCGCCTGCTCGGCCGTCCTGGTCCGGCGCGGGTCGACGACGATCAGGGTGCCGCCGTTCTCGCGCAGTTCGGTGAAGAAGCGCAGCGACGGCGGCATGGTCTCGGCGAGGTTGGAGCCGACCAGGATCACGCACCCGGTTCTGGGGATGTCCTCCAGCGGGAACGGCAGCCCCCGGTCCAGCCCGAACGCCTTCGCGCCGGCGGCCGCGGCCGACGACATGCAAAACCGGCCGTTGTAGTCGATCTGCGAGGTGCCCAGCACGACCCGCGCGAACTTGCCCAGCGCGTACGCCTTCTCGTTCGTCAGCCCGCCCCCGCCGAAGACCCCCAGCGCGTCCGGGCCGTACCGGTCCCGCGTCGCCCCGAGCCGCTCGGCGACCAGGTCGAGCGCCTCGGCCCAGCCCGCCTCTACCAGCCGGCCGCCGGAGCGCACCAGCGGCGAGGTCAGCCGCACCGCCGGCGACAGCACGGCGGCCGCCGTACGGCCCTTGCCGCACAGCGCGCCCCGGTTGACCGGGAAGTCCGCCCGCTCGGTCACCTCGACGCCCCCCTGCGGCAGGGGCGTGATGTTCATCCCGCACTGCAGGGCGCAGTACGGGCAGTGGGTGGGCGTCGAGGTGTTCTCCATGCCGTCCAGCGTGCGTCCGGCGTGTTACGGCCCCGTGCCGCCTCCGGTTACGCGCCCGGCACGGCGACCTCCCCGCGCCCCGCCGGACGCGGTGAGGGACGTCACCGCCCGGCGGCGAGCGCCCGCGCGATCCCGGGCTCCTTCGGCCCCAGGAACTGCGGAGCGGGCCGGAACACCGCGTCCAGCACCGCCTTGCCCGCCGCGAACACCTCGCGCGTACCGCCGTAGTACCAGGTGACGTCGTGCCGGTCGTCGACCCCGACCCCGTACGCGTCCACGCCCGCCGCCTCGCACAGGGCCACCGCCCGGCGGATGTGGAAGCCCTGGCTGACCAGCACGGCCCGGTCCACCCCGAAGATCTTCTTGGCCCGCACGCACGAGTCCCAGGTGTCGAAGCCCGCGTAGTCCCGCACGACCCGGTCGCCCGGCACCCCGTGCCGCGTGAGGTACGCGCGCATGGCGTCCGGCTCGTCGTAGTCCTTGCGGCTGTTGTCCCCGGTGACCAGGACGGCCCTGATCCGCCCCGCCCGGTACAGCCGCACCGCCGCGTCCAGCCGGTGCGCGAGGTACCGCGACGGCCGCCCGTCGTCCAGCCCGGCGCCGAACACGACCGCGACCGGGGCGTGCGGCGCGTTCGCCGTCGTGCGCAGCCGGTGCGCCGTGGACACGTACAGCCAGGTCGCCGGCAGCAGCGCCAGCACGCACCCGGCCACCACGGCCTGCACCAGCCGCCGCTGCCCGGCACGCGTGCGCGGCAACCGCGGTCGACGGATCTTCATACGGCCCCCTTCGTAGGGCCCCGGTGCGGGGGTCCGATCTGGTTCCGACCTCGTTCCGATCTCGTTTCGATCGGTTCTGATCAGTTCTGCTGAGTGAGGACGCCGCCGCGCGTGATCCGGTTCGCCTCACATCGCGCATCCGTACGGCGTGAAGCAGCGGAAAACGCCCGTGACGGCCCGGCAACGGCCACGCAATCTCGCGCGGTCAGGATCGTTCCATGACGGCGTCGCACCCCTCCCGCTCCGAGTCCCGCGTCCACCTCGACAGCACGGCGCACCTGATGGACAGCATCGGCAGCCAGGTCGCCGGCCGGCTGCGGCTGCTGTCCCCGCTCGGCCGCCGCGCCGCGCCGCCCGCCCTGGTCCTGGTCGCCCACGGCAGCCGCGACCCGCGGGCGCTCGCCACCGTGCGGGCGCTCGCGGACCGGGTGCGCGCGCTGCGCCCCGCCCTGCCCGTCCACCTGGGCCACATCGAGCTGAACGAGCCGCTGCTCCCGGACA
>NZ_JBLEBI010000107.1:0-23104 GCF_047340315.1 Streptomyces sp. AF1A | reverse complement strand
GAGGACGACGACCCCGACCTGGACGAGTCGGCCCTGTCCGGCCACGAACTGATCGTCCGGGAACTGGGGGCCACGGTGGTCGAGGAGTTCACGAACGAATAGGCACGCGGGCGGAGTCCGGGTCGGGCTGGGGAGCGTGCGGAGGAGTCCGGGTCGGGCAGGACGGAGCCCGCAGGGACAGGGGGCCGTGCGGCGGAGTCCGGGACGGGCAGGGAAGCGCGCGGCGGAGTTCCGCAGGGCCCGGGGAGCGTGCGGCGATGTCCGGGTCGGGCAGGGAAGCGTGTGGCGGAGTCCCGCAGGGCCCGGGGAGCGTGCGGCGGAGTCCCGCAGGGGCAGGGAAGCGTGCGGCAGAGTTCCGGACGGGCAAGGAAGCACGCAGAGGATTCCGGAACGGGCAGGGAAGCGCTCAGAGAATTCCGGAACGGGCAAGGAAGCACGCAGAGGATTCCGGGACCGGCAGGGAAGCGCGCGGCGGAGTCCCGGACGAGCAGGTAACAGGGAGCAAAGCCCCCGCACCCTTGGTAGGAACCCACAGCTCGCCCGCCCCCCGGGTGTCGGTGACCTTGCCAGTAGGCTGACCCCGTGAAGGTCCTCGTCATCGGCAGCGGCGCCCGCGAACACGCCCTGTGCCGCTCCCTGTCCCTCGATCCCGACGTCACCGCGCTGCACTGCGCCCCCGGCAACGCCGGCATCGCCGAGGTGGCCGAGCTGCACCAGGTCGACGCGCTCGACGGCGCGGCGGTGGCCGAGCTGGCCACCGGGCTCGGTGCCGAGCTGGTCGTCGTCGGTCCGGAGGCCCCGCTGGTCGCCGGGGTGGCCGACGCCGTGCGCGCCGCCGGCATCCCGGTGTTCGGCCCGTCCGCCCAGGCCGCGCAGTTGGAGGGGTCCAAGGCCTTCGCCAAGGACGTCATGGCCGCGGCCGGGGTGCCGACCGCCCGGTCGTACGTCTGCACCACCGCCGAGGAGGCCGCCGCGGCCCTCGACGCCTTCGGCGCGCCCTACGTCGTGAAGGACGACGGTCTCGCCGCCGGCAAGGGCGTCGTCGTCACCTCCGACCTGGAGGCCGCCAAGGCGCACGCGGCCGCCTGCGAGCGCGTGGTGATCGAGGAGTTCCTCGACGGCCCCGAGGTCTCCCTGTTCGCCGTCACCGACGGCGAGAGCGTCGTCCCGCTGCAGCCCGCGCAGGACTTCAAGCGCGCCCTGGACGGCGACGAGGGCCCCAACACCGGCGGCATGGGCGCGTACTCGCCGCTGCCCTGGGCCGACCCGAAGCTGGTCGACGAGGTGCTGCAGACCGTGCTGCAGCCGACGGTGGACGAGCTGCGGCGGCGCGGCACCCCCTTCTCCGGCCTGCTCTACGCCGGCCTGGCGATCACCAGCCGCGGAGTGCGGGTCATCGAGTTCAACGCCCGCTTCGGCGACCCGGAGACCCAGGTCGTGCTGGCCCGCCTGCAGACCCCGCTGGCCGGCCTGCTGATGGCCGCCGCCACCGGCAACCTGGCCGACCTGCCGCCCCTGCGCTGGAGCGAGGACGCGGCGGTCACGGTCGTCGTCGCCTCGCGCAACTACCCCGGCACCCCGCGCACCGGCGACCCGATCACCGGTCTGGACGAGGTGGCCGCCGAGGACGCCCCGCACGCGTACGTGCTGCACGCGGGGACCCGGCGGGACGGCGACGCGATCGTCAGCGCGGGCGGTCGCGTGCTGTCGGTCACGGCCACCGGCAGGGACCTGACCGAGGCGCGCGAGCGGGCGTACCGGGCGGTGGGCCGGATCCGGCTCGACGGCTCGCAGCACCGCACGGACATCGCGGCGAAGGCCGCGGAGCCGGCCGCGCGCCGCTGACCTGCCCGCACACCACCCAGGCCCCGGGATCACAACCCGGGGCCTGATCTTTGCCGAATGTCACCCAGCTCTGACCAAAGCCATTCCATCGAGTGAGCGATCGTCTATCCGGCTGACGAGGGCGGAGGCCCCAACTAGGGTGCCGCGCAAGCGTTCCGGCACTTGGCCCACCGGCATTGCGTTGTCAGTGGCGGGTGCCACAGTGGGGGAGTGAGCAGCACCAGGACAGCACGGCATCGACAGGGAGGGGGTGAGGTCGGCACGTGACCGGAATCGGTGTGGAAGTGGGCGCGCAGGCCGCTCGCTCCCGGGCCCTCGCGGTGTTGCGGGTCCGGGGCCGGGCGCTGGGCCTGGCCGTGCTGCCGGCGGGCGTCGAGGTGATCCTGCTGGCCGGCGGTTCCACCGGTCACCTAGTGGGCCCGGGCTGGGACGCCGCCCGCTGGGTCGTCGGCGTGTTCGCCGTGCTGGTGCTGCTGGCCGCGACCGGCATCGCCCTGGTCGTCGCCCGCGCCCGCCCGGCCATGAGTCCCACGGTGCCGGTTCCCGAGGAGTCCGCCCCGGACCTGTACCGGATGGTGCGCGACCTCGCCGAGCGACTGGAGGTGCCGGCCCCGTCGGCCATAGCGCTCACCCCGGACTGCGACAGCTGGCTGGAGGACCGCACCCATTCGGCCCACGGCCCGCCCCCGCGCCCGGCGCCCGACGAACTGACGGGTCCCGGACCGCAGACGCACCGCCGCACGCCGACCGCGCCGGTGCTCGTCATAGGCTCCCCGTTCCTGTGGTGGATGCGCGTCGGGGAGCTGCGCGCGGTCCTCGCCCCGGTCATCGCCGGTACGGGCCCCTCGGCGCACCCGGACATAGCCGCCGCCCGCCGCTTCGTCCGCGGTCTGGACGCGGCGGTGGCCGTGGCCGCCACCCCCGGGCGCTGCCCGCTGACCCGCGGGGTGTGCGCGGCACTCGGCTGGGTGGCCCGGCTGCTGCTGCACGGCTGCCGGGAGCACGCCACGCAGATGGAGCGCGGGGTGGCCGCGGCCGCGGCCGAGCGCGCCCAGGCGGTGGACTACGGCCTGCGGATCGTCGCCCAGGAGCAGGTCGGCCTCGCCTACGCCGGCTGGGACCGGCTGCTGACCAGGGTCGCCCTGCCCGCCTGGCGCATGGGCCGCTGGCCCTGCCGGCTGGACGCGGGCGTGGTGGCCGCGCTCACCGAGCTGTCCCGGCGCGACCGCCTGGCCGAGGGCTTCGCCTCCCGGCTCGGCGAGCGCCCCGCCTGCGACCTGCTGGAGGAGCCCGGCACGGTGGACGAGGCCGCCTCGCTGCTCGCCGCGCGCCTCTTCCACGGCGGTCCCGCCGAGTCCGGCCCCGACTGGGCCCCGGTGGACTGGCAGGCGTACCCGGAGGAGGTCGTGGACCGCACCTGGCGCGCCGACGCGGCCCGCCTCCACCGCGTCCTCGACGCCCTCGGCGTCCGCCCCGCCCCGAACCCCCCGACCAACCCCCCGGCCCCCGTCCCCGGCGGCCCCACGCTCGCCCGCGTCCTGGACCACCTCGCCGAGCCCGCCGGCGGCACATCGCACCGGGCCGCCCCGGCCCGTGACGACGAGGACGCCGACCCCGGTACGGAGCGCAGCGCGGCCCTCGCGGCCGAACTGAGCGCGGAACTGGCCCGTGAGGAGACCGCCGTGCCGAGGGGCGCCACGGCAGCCGGCCAGAGCCCGCGGAGCGCCCTGTGGGACGACGGCGGCGGCCTGCCGCTGGTCCCCCTGCAGCCCCCGCGCACCGCCCGGGAGCTCCTGGCCGACCACGTCACGGCGATGGTGTGCTGCGCGGCCGTCGACACCGCCGGGGCGGTTCCGGCCCTCGACTGGCTGGACGGACCGTCCCTGCTGCTGCACGGTGAGAGGGCGGCCGATCTGACGCCCAAGGTGCTGAGCCTGATCGAGGAGGGGGACCCGGGCCCGCTGCGCGACTGGCTGGCCGAAGCGGGCATACGTGCGGAAAAGCCGGTACGGCTCGTCTAGCAGCCACTATGCCCCGGCCAATGGGAGCGCTGTCTTCCAGTTCAGGTCAATTCGCAACGAGTAGTGACCGAGCCCGTGCGTTATGTGATGTGCTTGGAGCGACCACGCACCTGGCAAAGGCGTGCGACATACGACGGCACGGCCGAGCCCCACACGTACAGCGAGCGCCATGCGCACAGCGAGCAGCACCGAGACAGGACGACACGGGGGCTTGAGGGAGGGGAGCGACCATGGCCTCGGACCACATCCGCCGCTGGGAGTCCGGAGCACTCGCGCACGCCGTGACGGACCCCTTCGGCCAGGGCCCGGTGCCCTGGCTGCGCGGCAGTGAGACCTACTTCGACGACACCGGTCACGTCGTGCCCTGGTACGTCGACCCGGGCGCGCAGCCGCTCACCGGCGTGGGCCCCGCCCCGCGCGTCCCCGGCCCCCGGTCCGCCGACGACGTGCGCCGCCAGATCAAGGGCTTCACCGCCACCGGTGCGGTCGCGCCCGGCGCGGCGATCGACTTCCACATCACGGTCGACCCGCCGCAGGAGTTCGGCGTCGACGTCTACCGGATCGGCCACTACGGCGGCGACGGCGCCGCCAAGATCACCACCAGCCCCCGGCTCTCCGGCATCGTCCAGCCCCCGCCGCTGGCCGCCGACCGCACGGTCTCCTGCCACCACTGGTGGCTGTCCTGGCGCCTCCAGGTGCCCGCCCACTGGAGCATCGGCGCCTATGTGGCCGTCCTGACCACCGCCGACGGCTACCGCTCGCACGTGCCCTTCACGGTCCGCGACGACCGCCCCGCCGAACTGCTCCTGCTGCTGCCCGACATCACCTGGCAGGCGTACAACCTGTACCCGGAGGACGGCCGCACCGGCGCGAGCCTCTACCACGCGTGGGACGAGCAGGGCCGCCTCCTCGGCGAGGCGGACGCGGCGACCACGGTGTCCTTCGACCGCCCGTACGCGGGCGCGGGCCTCCCGCTGCACGTCGGGCACGCCTACGACTTCATCCGCTGGGCCGAGCGCTACGGCTACGACCTCGCCTACGCCGACGCGCGCGACCTGCACGCCGGCCGCGTGGACCCCGCCCGCTACCGGGGCCTGGTGTTCCCGGGCCACGACGAGTACTGGTCGGTGCCGATGCGCCGCGCGGTCGAGCAGGCCCGTGACCGCGGCACCTCCCTGGTCTTCCTGTCCGCCAACACCATGTACTGGCAGGTGGATCTGGGCCCGTCCCCCTCCGGGGTCCCCGACCGGCTGCTGACCTGCCGCAAGCGCAAGGGCCCCGGGAAGCCAGTCCTGTGGCGGGAGATCGACCGGCCCGAGCAGCAGCTGGTCGGCATCCAGTACGCGGGCCGCGTCCCCGAGCCGCACCCGCTGGTCGTGCGCAACGCCGGCCACTGGCTGTGGGAGGCGACCGGCGCGCACGAGGGCGACGAGATCGAGGGCCTGGTCGCCGGCGAGGCCGACCGGTACTTCCCGCGCACCCCGCTGCCCGAGCACGACGAGCGCATCCTGCTCGCCCACTCCCCCTACACCGACGGCGACGGCGCCCTGCGCCACCAGGAGACCTCCCTGTACCGGGCCCCCTCCGGCGCCTTGGTGTTCGCCTCCGGCACCTTCGCCTGGTCCCCGGCCCTGGACCGCCCCGGCCATGTGGACCCCCGTATCCAGCGCGCCACGGCGAACCTGCTGGACCGTATCTGCAAACGGGACTGACCCGCGCGTGGCCGCCGGCGGACCGACGCGGCCGACCCCTGACCGAATCCGATCGTCCCCATAAGGGAGAATCGAGGCATTGGACAGAACCACGGGGAGGAACCGTGTCCGGATTCGTAGAAAAGCCCGAGCCGATCCAGGTTCCGGGCCTGGTGCACCTGCACACCGGAAAGGTGCGCGAGCTGTACCAGAACGAGGCGGGCGACCTCGTGATGGTCGCCAGCGACCGCATCTCCGCCTACGACTGGGTGCTGCCCACGGAGATCCCCGACAAGGGCCGCATCCTCACCCAGCTCTCCCTGTGGTGGTTCGACCAGCTGTGCGACCTCGCGTCCAACCACGTGATCGGCACCGAGCTGCCCGAGGGCGCCCCCGCCGACTGGGCGGGCCGCACGCTCGTCTGCAGGTCGCTGAGGATGATCCCGGTCGAGTGCGTGGCCCGCGGCTATCTCACCGGCTCGGGTCTGCTCGAGTACAACGAGTCCCGGACCGTCTGCGGCCTCGCCCTCCCCGAGGGCCTCGTCGACGGGTCCGAGCTGCCCGCCCCGATCTTCACCCCGGCCACCAAGGCCGAGGTCGGTGAGCACGACGAGAACGTCCCCTACGAGGAGGTCGCCCGCCAGGTCGGCGCCGAGACCGCCGCCCAGCTGCGCCAGTCCACCCTCGCCGTGTACTCGCGGGCCCGGGACATCGCCCGCGACCGGGGGATCATCCTGGCCGACACCAAGTTCGAGTTCGGCTTCGACGGCGACACCCTGGTCCTCGCCGACGAGGTCCTCACCCCGGACTCCTCCCGCTTCTGGCCGGCCGACCAGTGGCAGCCGGGTCGCGCGCAGCCGTCGTACGACAAGCAGTTCGTCCGGGACTGGCTCACCTCCGCCGAGTCCGGCTGGGACCGCAGGAGCGAGCAGCCCCCGCCGCCGCTGCCGGAGGAGGTCGTCCAGGCGACCCGGCAGAAGTACGTGGAGGCGTACGAGCGGCTGACGGGCATGGCCTGGCACTGACCCCCCGCAACGCGGAAGGCCCCCGGTGGAAACCGGGGGCCTTCCTGTGTGGAGCGGACGACGAGGCTCGAACTCGCGACCTCAACCTTGGCAAGGTTGCGCTCTACCAACTGAGCTACGTCCGCCTTGCGCCGTGGCGCGAGAGCAACTATACCCAACCTCCGCCGCGCGCGAGACGCACTGCCCCCGGAGGCTTCGCCCGGCGGGGCGCGCTCCGCCGGGGAGGGCCGGGCCCGCACGCCCCCGGGGACCGTCAGGGCCCGCCCGGCGCGCCGTGCCGGGCGGGCCGGCGAGCCGCGGGGCGGGGATCAGGGCTGGGGCCAACTCCCGGGCCGCACATCCGTTTCGGGCCCGTACGGCCGGACGCTCACGGTGAGCCCGCTGGGCGCCGACGGCAGGTCCTCCGGGGCGAGCCCGCGCGCGGCACCGCGGCACACAGCGGTGTGTCGGCCTTCACATCGCCCGCGCGGGGCTGCCCACTGCGCCGCGTCCGCGCAGGACAACGAAAAGACCCCGGTCCATTGGACCGGGGTCTTTCTCCCGAGCGGACGACGAGGCTCGAACTCGCGACCTCAACCTTGGCAAGGTTGCGCTCTACCAACTGAGCTACGTCCGCACTGCCCCCGACCGGCTCCCACCGATCGGTGCGGGCACCAGCCTACCTGATCCACAGGAGTGGTCGTGACGACCGGTGCCAGAGCGGGTGACAGGAATTGCACACTGCGCCTTCCCCCTGGAAGGGGGATGTTCTACTACTGAACTACACCCGCAGGTCCTCGGGGATTCGGCCCGTCGGCCTCGCCCCTCGGCGTGTCCCAGACATTAGCTGATCAACGGGGGGGTAGCGCAAGTCGGTTCCCCCGTCGGCCCGCGCACCGCCAAGTGCACAGCCCTCAGGGCCCGCTGACGGACCCTGAGGGCTGCCCCTTCGCGGGCCTCACTGCGCGGCGCTGAACGCCTCGTAGACCTTCTTCGGGATGCGTCCGCGGGCGGGGACGTCCATCTTGTTGGCCTGGGCCCAGGCACGGACGGCCGCCGGGTCGGGGGCGACCTCCGTCTGCTTGTACGCCTTGCCGGACCGCGACCGCTTGCGGCCGGCCTCTACGTAGGGCGCGAGCGCCTTGCGCAGTTTCTTGGCGTTGGTTTCGTTCAGGTCGATCTCGTACGACTTGCCGTCGAGTCCGAAGGCGATCGTTTCCGCCGCTTCCGAGCCGTCGATGTCGTCAAAGAGAGTGACCACGACCTTTTGCGCCACGAATATCGGTCCCTTCGTGCGGCACGTCGATACAGCTCAACGGCGATGACGTGCCGAGTATCGGCTATTGCCAATTCATTTGTACAGTGCCCGGCAATGCAAAGTGAAGCCCGACTAAATCCGTCCGCGTGTCCGGGCACAATAGACATGGCGGGCGGTCCGTCGAACTTTCCCAGAACTTTTCACGGCCGTACGGCTCCGACACCCTATCGTGATGCGCCTCACGTAGTTTCCTACAACTCTACCCGCGTAGAAATTTGGTGCGGGTAGTCTGAAGGGACCTGCTCAGCACCACACACCGGGAGTGCCAGTGGCACGCGTCGTAGTCGACGTCATGCTCAAGCCGGAGATCCTCGACCCCCAGGGCCAGGCGGTCCAGCGTGCGCTGCCGCGCCTGGGTTTCCAGGGGATCTCGGACGTACGTCAGGGAAAGCGTTTCGAACTCGAAGTCGACGGGCCCGTTGACGAGGCCGCGCTCGCCCGCATCCACGATCTTGCGGAATCCTTCCTCGCCAACACGGTGATCGAGGACTTCACCGTCAAGGTGGAAGACTCCGCGGAAGTAGCGGAGGCGGCCGAGTGACCGCTCGTATTGGCGTCGTCACTTTCCCGGGCAGTCTCGACGACCGGGACTCCCGGCGCGCGATCCGTATCGCCGGGGCGGAACCCGTTGCCCTCTGGCACAAGGACAAGGACCTCAAGCAGGTCGACGCCGTCGTGCTGTGCGGTGGTTTCTCCTACGGCGACTACCTGCGGGCCGGCGCCATCGCCCGCTTCTCGCCGGTGATGGAGTCCGTCATCGAGCAGGCGAAGGCCGGCCTTCCGGTCCTCGGCATCTGCAACGGCTTCCAGATCCTCACCGAGGCCCACCTCCTCCCGGGCGCGATGCTCGGCAACGACCACCTCCACTTCATCTGCCGCGACCAGAAGCTGCGGGTGGAGAACGCGGAGACCTCCTGGACCAGCGACTACCGCGCTGGGCAGGAGATCCACATCCCGCTGAAGAACATGGACGGCCGGTACGTCGCCGACGCGTACACGCTGGACAAGCTGGAGGCCGAGGGCCGGGTCGCCTTCCGCTACCTGGACCTCAACCCGAACGGCTCGCTCAACGACATCGCCGGCATCACCAACGAGGCGGGCAACGTCGTCGGCCTCATGCCGCACCCCGAGCACGCCGTCGAGCCGCTGATCGGTACGGGCCGTACCGACGGCCTCCCCTTCTTCACCTCGATCCTCAAGAAGCTGGTCAACGCATGAGCCGGACGCCTCTGGACACGGTCGAGCACGCGGCCGCGACCCCCGACGTCGAGCTGCCCTGGGCCGAACTCGGCCTCAAGAAGGACGAGTACGAGCGGATCGTGGAGATCCTCGGCCGCCGCCCCACCGGCGCCGAACTCGCCATGTACTCGGTCATGTGGTCCGAGCACTGCTCGTACAAGTCCTCCAAGGTCCACCTGCGCCAGTTCGGCGAGAAGGCACCGCAGAGCGACGCGCTGCTCGTCGGCATCGGCGAGAACGCGGGCGTCGTGGACGTCGGCCAGGGCTACGCCGTCACCTTCAAGGTCGAGTCGCACAACCACCCCTCGTACGTCGAGCCCTACCAGGGCGCGGCCACGGGCGTCGGCGGCATCGTCCGCGACATCATCGCGATGGGCGCCCGGCCGGTCGCGGTCGTGGACCCGCTGCGCTTCGGCGCGGCCGACCACCCCGACACCAAGCGGGTGCTCCCCGGCGTCGTCGCCGGCATCGGCGGCTACGGCAACTGCCTGGGCCTGCCCAACATCGGCGGCGAGGTCGTCTTCGACGCCTGCTACCAGGGCAACCCGCTGGTCAACGCCGGTGCCATCGGCGTGATGCGGCACGAGGACATCCACCTGGCCAAGGCCTCCGGCGCGGGCAACAAGGTCGTCCTGTACGGCGCGCGGACCGGCGGCGACGGCATCGGCGGCGCCTCGATCCTGGCCTCCGAGACCTTCGACGACGCCAAGCCGTCGAAGCGCCCGGCCGTCCAGGTCGGCGACCCCTTCCAGGAGAAGCTCCTCATCGAGTGCACCCTGGAGGCATTCCGGGAGAAGCTGGTCGTCGGCATCCAGGACCTCGGCGCGGCCGGCCTGTCCTGCGCCACCTCCGAGCTGGCCTCGAACGGCTCCGGCGGCATGCGCGTGACGCTGGACGACGTCCCCCTGCGCGACTCCACGCTCTCGCCCGAGGAGATCCTCATGAGCGAGTCGCAGGAGCGCATGTGCGCCGTGGTCGAGCCGGACAAGGTCGGCCGCTTCCTGGAGATCTGCGAGAAGTGGGACGTCATCGCCACGGTCATCGGCGAGGTGACCGACGGCGACCGGCTGGAGATCTTCTGGCACGGCGGGAAGATCGTCGACGTCGACCCGCGCACGGTGGCGCACGAGGGCCCGGTCTACGAGCGCCCGTACGCCCGCCCGGAGTGGCAGGACGCGCTGCAGGCGGACGACGCGAACAAGCTGCCGCGCCCGCGGACGTCCGAGGAGCTGAAGGACCAGGTCCTGAAGCTGGTGGGCTCCCCGAACCAGGCCTCCAAGAAGTGGATCACCTCCCAGTACGACCACTTCGTGCAGGGCAACACCGTCCTCGCGCAGCCGGAGGACTCCGGCATGATCCGCGTGGACGAGGAGACCGGGCTCGGCGTCGCCATCGCCACCGACGGCAACGGCCGTTACGCCAAGCTGGACCCCTACACGGGCGCGCAGCTGGCGCTGGCGGAGGCGTACCGCAACGTGGCCACCACGGGCGCCAGGCCGCTGGCGGTCTCGGACTGCCTGAACTTCGGTTCGCCCGAGGACCCGGCGGTGATGTGGCAGTTCGCGGAGGCCGTGCGCGGCCTGGCGGACGGCTGCCTGCAGCTGGGCACCCCGGTGACCGGCGGCAACGTCTCGCTCTACAACCAGACGGGCGAGGCGGCGATCCACCCGACGCCGGTCGTCGCGGTGCTCGGCGTGATCGACGACGTGGCCCGCCGCACCCCGGTCGCCTTCCAGGAGGAGGGCCAGCTGCTCTACCTCCTCGGCGACACCCGGGAGGAATTCGGCGGCTCGGCCTGGTCGCAGGTGGTCCACGACCACCTCGGCGGTCTGCCGCCGAAGGTCGACCTGGAGCGCGAGCGGCTGCTCGCCGAGATCCTGATCGCCGCGTCCCGCGACGGCATGATCGACTCCGCGCACGACCTGTCCGACGGCGGCCTGGTCCAGGCGGTCGTGGAGTCCGCGCTGCTCGGCGGCAAGGGCGCGCGACTGGTCGTCCCGGACGGGCTGGACGCGTTCACCTTCCTCTTCTCCGAGTCGGCCGGCCGCGCGATCGTCGCCGTGCCGCGCTCCGAGGAGGTCCGCTTCAACGACATGTGCGGCGCGCGCGGCCTCCCGGTCACCCGCGTCGGCGTCGTGGACGGCGACGCCGTGGAGGTCCAGGGCGAGTTCTCCCTCCCCCTGGCCGTACTGCGCGAGGCGCACGAGGGGACGATCCCGGCACTGCTGGCCTGACCGGCCTTGTGACGACGGCCCGCACCGCCCCACCCGGTGGCGCGGGCCCGTCGTCGTGCCCGGGACGGGGAGTCCCGGCTCACAGCGCGGGATCGCCGAACTGCTCCAGGAGGGCGTCGACCGGCGTGCAGGCCAGGGCGGAGGACGCGTCGTCGTCGAGCGTCTGCTCCGTCCAGATGACCTTGCCGCAGGAGGTGTACCGCGTGCCCCAGCGCTGGGCGAACTGCGCGACGAGGAACAGCCCGCGCCCGCCCTCGTCGGTGGTCGCCGCCCGCCGCAGGCGCGGGGAGGTGCTGCTGGCGTCCGAGACCTCGCAGGTCAGACAGTGCCCGTACAGCAGCCGTACCTTGACGGGCGGGGCCGCGTACCGGATCGCGTTCGTGACCAGCTCGCTGAGGATCAGCTCCGTGGTGAACGCGACCTCCTCCAGCCCCCACCGCTCCAGCCTCTCCCGGCACCGGGCCCGCACTGAGGGCACCACCGCCGGGTCGGAGGGCACCTCCCACTCGGCCACGCGCCACTGCGGGAACACGCGCGTGCGTGCCACCAGGAGGGCGATGTCGTCGCGGCGGTACGCGGTCTCCATGGCGTCGATCACCGCCTGGCACGTCTCGTCCGGGGTGCGCCCCGGGGTCCGGCTCAGCACCCTGCGCAGCGCGCCCAGACCGACGTCGAGGTCGCGGGTGCGGTCGTTCACCAGACCGTTGGTGTACAGCACCAGCCGGGAGCCTTCCGCCAGGTGCAGTTCGGCGGGTTCGAAGGGGTAGCCCTCCAGGCCGAGCGGGGCCGAGACGGGCACCTCGGGGCAGGTGACGGTCCCGTCCGGGCCGACCACCACCGGGGCCGGGTGCCCGGCGCTGGCCACCGTGCAGGTTCCGGTCACCGGGTCGTAGACGGCGTACAGGCAGGTCGTCCCCGTCACCCCCGACTCCTCGCGGCCGTCGGGGCGGTCGCCGACGGACTCCTCGTGGTCCATGCGGACCACCAAGTCGTCCAGGCTGCCGAGCACCTCGTCCACCGGGAGGTCCAGCGCGGCGAAGTTGTGCACCGCGGTGCGCAGCCGCCCCATCGTCGCCGCCGCGTGCAGGCCGTGGCCGACGACGTCGCCCATCACCAGGGCCACGCGTGCGCCCGGCAGCGGGATGACGTCGAACCAGTCCCCGCCGACGCCCGCCTCGGCCGGCAGATACCGCCAGGCCACCTCCACCGCGTCCTGCTCCGGCTGCGCCCGCGGCAGCAGGCTGCGCTGCAGTGTCACGGCCATCGCGTGCTCCCGGGTGAACCGCCGGGCGTTGTCGACGGCCACCGCGGCCCGCGCGGTGAGCTCCTCCGCGAACGAGAGGTCCTCCGGCCCGAACGGCTCGGAGTCCTGGGTCCGGTAGAAGTTCGCCACGCCCAGCGACACGTTCCGCGCCCGCAACGGCACGGTGAGCAGGGACCGTATCCCCAGCTCCAGGGCCTGCCGGGTGCGCTCGGGTTCGTGTTCCCGCCAACCGCGTGCCCGCCGCAGGTCCGGCTCCAGCACGCCCGTGCCCCGCCGCAGCGCCCGCATCTGCGGGGTTCCGGCGGGGAACGCCACGGTCTCGTCCAGCGGATGGACGGGCAGCGACTCCGGCGCGCCGCCGATCGCCGTGCGCCGCAACTGCTGCCAGTCCTGGGTCGTCGGCTCCCAGCCGTGCAGCACCGGCTCGAGCAGATCGACCGTGACGACGTCGGCGAACTGCGGCACCGCCGCCTCGGCCAGCTCCTGGGCCGTGCGCCGCACGTCCAGCGTGGTCCCGATCCGCATCCCGGACTCGTACAGCAGCTGCAGCCGCTCCCGCGCCACCTCGGCGCGTCCCGACACCGCCGCCAGCTCCGTGGTGTCGCGCAGCGTCACGACGCTGCCGCGCAGGTGGTCCCCCGGGAAGGTGGGCCGCTTGTTCACCGACAGCAGCCGGTTGTCCACCGGGTGCACCTCGTCGGTGACCGCGCTCGGCGACGTGAGCAGGGCCGTGATCCCGTCCGGCAGGCCCAGTTCCCGCACGGGGGTGCCCGGCGCGTCCTCCGGCAGGCCCAGCAGGCGCCGCGCCTCGTCGTTGGCGAGCAGGAGCCGCCCCTGGGCGTCGGTGATGAGCACACCCTCCCGCACGGCGTGCAGTACCGCGTGGTGGTGCTCGTACATCCCCGCGAGCTCGGCCGGGGCCAGGCCGCGCGTCTGCCGCAGCAGCCGCCGCGACACCAGCGTCGTCCCCGCCCCGGCCAGGGCCAGGGCGGCCGCACCGGCGCCGATGGCGATCGCCGCCTGCGGCATCCACAGGCGCGCCACGTTCTTGACCGTGATGCCCGCGGAGACCAGCCCGACGACCGTGCCGCGCGCGTCGGTCACCGGCACGACCGCCTGCACGTCCGTCCCGCCGCCCGCCGGCAGGGGCGGCCCGCCGGCCTCCTGGACGACGGTCCGGCCGTGCAGCGCCGGTTCGAAGGTGCCGACGAACTTCTTCCCGATCTCCTGCGGATAGGGGTACGTGTAGCGGATGCCGTGGGTGTTCATGACGACGACGAAGTCCACGCCCGCCCGCTTGCGCGCCTCCTCGGCCCGCGGTTGCAGCACCGCCGTGGGATCCGGGCCGCGCAGCGCCGCGGCCGTGCCGGGGGCGTTCGCGAACGACTGGGCGGCGACGACCGAGACCTGCGCGCCCTGCCGGAGGGCGTCGTTCGCCGCCTGCATCACCAGCCCCGCCACCCCAGCGGCGACCAGCAGCAGCACGATCACGACCTCGAGAAAAAACACCTGCCCGGCCAGGCTGCGCGGGTTGATCAGGCGAGGGAGCCGACGAGAGCGCGTGGCGAGCGGATCATGCGGCTGTGTTCGGAATCGCCCGAAAGGCACCTCCACCCACCCTTCATAGCACTTGTGGCACCGGCCGGCCGATCGACGGGACGAGCCCGCCGGCCGGCACGGAGACGAGGGCGGGGACCGCCTCACACGGTCACGGGTACCCCCACCAGGACGAAGGCGGTCACTCCGGCCGCACGTCCCGCACCGCGCTTTCGGGCCGGGGGAAAGGCCGGGGGAAAGGCCGGGGGAAAGCCGGGGGAGAACGGCCTGAAGGGTCACGTGGTGAAGGCATAGGCTCACCGTCATGCCACCGGCCAGGAAGCGTGCACGCAATTACGACCCCGCCAGGACCCGTGCCGCGGTCCTCGCCCAGCTCGACCACGTGCGCACAGCCGTCCGCGGGCTGACCGCGGACCAGCTCGCGCTCCCCACCCGGCTCGGCGACCGGACCGTGCGGGAACTGGTGGCGCACATCGGCACGGCGGTGACCGCCGTCCACCGCGCCCTGGACCGGCCGGCCCCGGCCAGGCAGGACGCGACGGTGGTTCAGTGGCCGCTCGCCACGGCCGCCGACGCCGCCATGGACGCGCTCACGCGGGACGTCGCGGCCGGGCACGCCGACCCGGACGCCTACCTCGCCGACGTCGACCGCGACCTGCGGGCCGACCTCGCCGAGCACCCCGGCACCCGGCTGCTGGCGACCGACGCGGGCGCGCTGCCCCTGGACGAGTACCTGGTGACGCGCGCGGCGGAGCTCGTCGTCCACACCGACGACCTCAACGCGGCCGTCCCGGGCCTGGAGGTGCCGTACGACCGCCAGGCCCTGGCCACCGCCACCCGCCTGCTCGCGGACGCTCTCGCGGTGAAGGCGCCCGGCGGCTCCACCGAGGTGCGCGTGCCGCCGTACGCCGTCGTGCAGTGCGTCGAGGGGCCCCGGCACACCCGCGGCACCCCGCCCAATGTCGTGGAGACCGACCCGCTGACCTGGGTACGGCTCGCCACGGGACGGCTGGCCTGGAAGGACGCGCTGCACGAGGCGAAGGTCAGCGCGAGCGGGGAGCGGGCCGACCTGGAGGCGCTGCTGCCCCTGCGGGCATAGCGGAACCGGCGGGACCGGTCCGCCGTCGAATCGCCATGGAAATTCCCATGGAAAGCGCCATAAAACGGCACAAGCGGCACATGGCCCTGGCGACGGCCGCCCTGCTCGTCCCCCTCGCGGTGGCCTGCGGCACGCAGAAGGCGGACAGTGGTGCGGTGGTCGTGCAGGAGCCGGTGACCGGCATCGAATGGCGGGTGGTGAGCGTCACCGCCGGCGGGACGACCCACCGCGCCCCCGCCCCGGCCCGCCTGCGCATCGACGAGGAGGGCGGGGCCGCGGGCAACCTCGGCTGCAACACCTTCAGCGCCCCGGCCACCGTGCAGGGCGACCGCATCACCTTCGGCGGCCTGCGCACCACCAAGATGGCCTGCGACAGCGCCCGGATGGCCTTCGAGCGCATCCTCGCCGGGGCCCTCGGCGGCCAGACCCTCACCGGCACGACCGTCGACGGCACACTCACGCTCACCAACAGTCACGGTGACCGCGTCAGCCTCACGCGCAGCACCCCCGATTGATGTGCGACGCCTCACTCACGCACTCGGCCGATGCGCCGGCGGCCGGCCCGCGCGGCGTGCAAGGTGACCGACCGGCTTACCGGGGAACCCGTGTGACCTGCGCAAACACGGAAACCGCAGGGGCGGTTCGATCGACCCCGCCCGTTCCGGCGCCGCGGATCGGGAATTCCCCAATTCGGACCAGTGGTCGACCTCGCCTACACTCGGTGGCGTGCCACGTGGTGACGGTCGACTCAATCACGATCTGCTTCCCGGCGAGAAAGGCCCCCAGGACGCTTGCGGCGTCTTCGGTGTCTGGGCTCCGGGCGAAGAGGTCGCAAAGCTCACGTACTTCGGGCTCTACGCCCTTCAGCACCGGGGTCAGGAATCCGCGGGAATCGCGGTCAGCAACGGCTCCCAGATCCTCGTCTTCAAGGACATGGGCCTGGTCTCCCAGGTCTTCGACGAGACCTCGCTCGGTTCGCTCCAGGGTCACATCGCGGTCGGACACGCCCGCTACTCGACCACCGGCGCCTCCGTGTGGGAGAACGCTCAGCCGACGTTCCGCGCCACCGCGCACGGCTCGATCGCGCTCGGCCACAACGGCAACCTGGTCAACACGGCCCGGCTCGCCGAGATGGTCGCCAAACTGCCGAACGACAACAACAGCCGCTCCACCCGGGTCGCGGCCACCAACGACACCGACCTGCTGACGGCCCTGCTGGCCGCCCAGGTCGACGAGGACGGCAAGCCGCTGACCGTCGAGGAGGCCGCCCACCAGGTCCTCCCGAAGGTGCGGGGCGCCTTCTCCCTCGTCTTCATGGACGAGCACACCCTCTACGCGGGCCGCGACCCGCAGGGCATCCGCCCGCTGGTCCTCGGCCGCCTGGAGCGCGGCTGGGTGGTCGCCTCCGAGAGCGCCGCCCTGGACATCGTGGGCGCCAGCTTCGTGCGGGAGATCGAGCCGGGCGAGTTCGTCGCCATCGACGAGAACGGTCTGCGCAGCTCCAGATTCGCGGAAGCGAAGCCCAAGGGCTGCGTCTTCGAGTATGTGTACCTGGCCCGCCCGGACACCGACATCGCCGGCCGGAACGTGTACCTGTCCCGGGTCGAGATGGGCCGCCGGCTCGCCAAGGAGGCGCCGGTCGAGGCCGATCTGGTCATAGCGACCCCGGAGTCCGGCACGCCGGCCGCCATCGGCTACGCCGAGGCC
Organism: Streptomyces sp. AF1A; assembly: GCF_047340315.1. NCBI lineage: Bacteria > Bacillati > Actinomycetota > Actinomycetes > Kitasatosporales > Streptomycetaceae > Streptomyces > Streptomyces sp. AF1A. The sequence continues at coordinate 6,125 of NZ_JBLEBI010000107.1, read as the reverse complement.
TCCGGCATCCCCTTCGGCGCCGGCCTGGTGAAGAACGCCTACGTCGGGCGGACCTTCATCCAGCCCTCGCAGACCATCCGCCAGCTGGGCATCCGGCTGAAGCTGAACCCGCTGAAGGAAGTCATCAAGGGCAAGCGACTGGTCGTCGTCGACGACTCCATCGTGCGCGGCAACACCCAGCGCGCCCTGGTCCGCATGCTCCGCGAGGCGGGCGCCGCCGAGGTCCACATCCGGATCTCCTCGCCGCCCGTGAAGTGGCCCTGCTTCTTCGGCATCGACTTCGCCACCCGGGCCGAGCTGATCGCCAACGGCATGTCGGTCGAGGAGATCGGCCGCTCCTTGGGCGCCGACTCCCTCGCCTACATCTCCCTCGACGGCATGATCGAGGCGACCACGATCGCCAAGCCGGACCTGTGCCGCGCCTGCTTCGACGGCGAATACCCGATGGAGCTGCCGGACCCGGAGCTGCTCGGCAAGCAACTGCTGGAGACCGAGCTGGCGGCCGGTCCCGCCGCCACGGCCGCGACCGACGCGATCCGTCGCCCGTAACCCCCTGCAGTACGACACGAAAGCTCTCACAGTCATGTCTGAGACAACTGGTGCCAGCTACGCAGCGGCGGGCGTCGACATCGAGGCGGGCGACCGCGCCGTCGAGCTGATGAAGGAGTGGGTGAAGAAGACGCAGCGCCCCGAGGTCCTCGGCGGCCTCGGCGGCTTCGCCGGACTCTTCGACGCCTCCGCCCTCAAGCGCTACGAGCGCCCGCTGCTGGCCTCCGCCACGGACGGCGTCGGCACCAAGGTGGACATCGCCCGCCGCATGGGCGTCTACGACACCATCGGCCACGACCTGGTCGCCATGGTCATGGACGACATCGTGGTCTGCGGCGCCGAGCCGCTGTTCATGACCGACTACATCTGCGTCGGCAAGGTCCACCCCGAGCGGGTCGCCGCCATCGTCAAGGGCATCGCCGAGGGCTGTGTGCTGGCCGGCTGCGCCCTGGTGGGCGGTGAGACGGCCGAGCACCCGGGCCTGCTGGGCGAGGACGACTTCGATGTCGCCGGTGCCGGCACGGGCGTCGTGGAGGCCGACCGGCTGCTGGGCGCGGATCGCATCCGTAAGGGCGACACCGTGATCGCCATGGCGTCCTCCGGGCTTCACTCGAACGGGTACTCCCTGGTCCGCCACGTCCTGCTGGGCACCGCGGGCCTGGCCCTCGAGTCGGAGGTCGCCGAGCTGGGCCGCACCCTCGGCGAGGAGCTGCTGGAGCCGACCAAGATCTACTCGCTCGACTGCCTGGCGCTGACCCGCACCACCGAGGTGCACGCGTTCTCGCACATCACCGGTGGCGGACTCGCCGCCAACCTGGCCCGGGTGATCCCGGACGGCCTGCACGCCGTGGTCGACCGCACCACCTGGACCCCGGGGGCGGTCTTCGAGCTGGTCGGCAGGACCGGGAACGTCGAGCGCCTGGAGCTGGAGAAGACCCTGAACATGGGCGTCGGCATGATGGCGATCGTGCCCGAGGGCTCCACCGAGGTGGCGCTGGCGACGCTCGCCGACCGGGGTGTCGACGCATGGGTGGCCGGCGAGATCACCGACCGCGGCGACAAGGACACCGGCGCGGAGCTGGTGGGGGACTACGCCGCCTGACCCGGCGGGCTGCGACCTGCGGACAGCACAGAAGCCGGTCGGTGGCTCCGCCACCGACCGGACTGGTCAATGCAAGGTCAAGCGCCGCGACGGTGCTGCTGAGGATCTTCGTCCTCGTCCTCGTCGTCGTCCTCGTAGAGGTCGGCGTACCGTGCATACAGGTCGTCGTCGTGCTCATCGTCCTCGAAGCGGTCGCCGTTCGGCGACTGGTTCGACGTCGATGCGCCCAGCTCCTCGGCCAGGCGTGAGAGGTCCGTCCCACCGCTGTTGTACTTCAGCTGGCGGGCGACCTTCGTCTGCTTGGCCTTGGCCCGGCCGCGCCCCATGGCTCGACCCCCTCAACGACGGGGCTCGACGGCCCCAGAGTCTGACACGCGTTCATGATCTGGAACGGACTCTCCCAAAGAGAGGCCGGTCCGTAGGGCTTCCACGGTACCTGAGCCCGCGCCCATACGGTACGTCGCCCGCAGCACGCGCGTCTGCCCAGGACCGTCGAGGCGCCCTGTCCTCGCTGGTCAGTGGCGATTTTAACCACTTATCGGGGAACGACCCGCCGGTGGAAGTGAGAGTTCTCTCGAAGTTCCCGCCGACGGGTACCGCTCACCTGCGCGACCGGGTCACTGCGCAGCGTGTCCCGCGCGCGCGTCGGCCATCCGCTGCTCGGCGATCCGGTCGGCCGCGGCGGCCGGCGGAATCCCGTCTTCCTTCGCACGTGCGAAGATTGCCAGCGTGGTGTCGAAGATCTTCGCCGCCTTGGCCTTGCACCGGTCGAAGTCGAACCCGTGCAGCTCGTCGGCCACCTGGATGACCCCGCCCGCGTTCACCACGTAGTCCGGCGCGTACAGGATCCCGCGGTCGGCGAGGTCCTTTTCGACACCCGGGTGGGCGAGCTGGTTGTTGGCGGCCCCGCAGACCACCTTCGCGGTGAGCACCGGCACGGAGGCGTCGTTCAAAGCGCCGCCGAGCGCGCACGGGGCGTAGATGTCGAGCCCCTCGACGCGGATCAGCGTCTCGGTGTCGGCGACGGCCGTGACGCCCTCGGGGTGCTCGTCGAGGATCCGCCGGACGGCGTCCGGGCGCACGTCCGTGACGACGACCTCGGCGCCCTCGTCCAGCAGATGCCGCACCAGGTGGTGGCCGACCTTGCCGACCCCGGCGATGCCGACCTTGCGGCCGCGCAGCACGGGGTCGCCCCACTGGTGCTGGGCGGAGGCCCGCATGCCCTGGTAGACGCCGAAGGCGGTGAGCACGGAGGAGTCTCCGGCGCCGCCGTTCTCGGGGGAGCGGCCGGTGGTCCAGCGGCAGGTGCGGGCGACGACGTCCATGTCGGCGACATAGGTGCCGACGTCGCACGCGGTCACGTAACGGCCACCGAGGGAGGCGACCGCGCGGCCGTAGGCGAGCAGGAGCTCCTCGGTCTTGTGGTGCTCCGGGTCGCCGATGATCACGGCCTTGCCGCCGCCGTGGTCGAGACCGGCCATGGCGTTCTTGTACGACATTCCGCGCGCGAGGTTGAGGGCGTCCGCGACGGCCTCGGCCTCGTTCGCGTAGGGATAGAAGCGCGTACCGCCGAGCGCCGGGCCCAGGGCGGTGGAGTGGATGGCGATCACGGCCTTCAGGCCGGTCGCACGGTCCTGGCAGAGCACGACCTGCTCATGGCCCCCCTGGTCCGAGTGGAACAGGGTGTGCAGGACATCGGCAGACGCGCCGGTTACGTCGGTCACTGTGGTGACTCCTGTGTAAGTAGCGGCGAGTGGGGTGGGACCCCGTGCGGGTGGCGGGGTGCCGTGGCATGAGCGTAGAGCCTTGGCACGACCACCATCCGCGCAGTGTTCAGGATCACTCCTGCGGGCCGTCGGTGCACGCATGACCGTGGCACGATTTGCAGTGGTTTTGCAGTGGTTCGAAGCCGGGTCCGATGGGGAGGGAGCAGGCGTGCCGAAGGTGTCCTCCGTGGTCGTCCCCTATGCCGCGTACCTACGCGTGTACGAGCCGCTGGGCGCCTTCCCGGAGCCGGAGCGCAGCCACTGGGCGCGGTACGCCCGCCGCCGCGAGCGCCCCTCGTACCAGGACGAACTGCGCCGCTCCCTGGCCGACTTGCTGCCCACCCCGCCCGTCGCGGTGCCGGTGCACGAGAGCAGCGACGCCTTCGTGCTGGAGATCGACGGGGTGGTCTGCGTGTGCCCGTGGCGCACCCGGCTGCGCGGCTGGCAGGCGCTGGGCGACCTCGCCGAGGAGCTGCCCGAGCCGGTGCTGGACGCGGCGCTGCCCCCGTTGGTGCGCCGGCAGGCGGCCCAGGACTACGAACGCTGGCTCGCCCGCAACCCCGACGCCCGCCCGTGGATCCGCACGGCGACCTGGCAGGTGCCGCTGAACTGGTTCGTGCTGGTCTCGGACGAGGAGCGCCGGTACGACAAGGGGACCGCCGACGTGCCCCCGGTGCTGCGCTACCGCACGCCCATGGTCCAGGCCCGGCGCCGGGTGGCCCGGGCGCTGCGCACGCTGAAGGACACCGTGGAGGAAGGGCCGCTCATCGACGGCCTGCTGGACGTCGGCCGCTGGCTGGAGGAGTTCCATCCGCGCTCGCTGGTGGAGCTGGACTACGGCGGTCTGGTGCACGTGGTGCCGGCGGGCGAACTGGAGGGCGACCACTCGGCGGCCGATGTGGCCGACGGCATCCGGGCGTTGCGCGAGGGCGACGGGGTGGCGGCCGGGGAGGCCTACGCGCGGCTCGTGGAGCGGTGGCGGGCGGTCCGGGACCGGCGTTCGGCCAACTGAGTGACGCACGTCACGGCTCGAACGGCGTCGAACGGCATACGGTCTACGGCACTTGGCCAGGTGACGGGACGTTGGCCCGGATCTGGACTTTTGTCTCAAGGGTGACGGACGGCACTTACAAGAGCCTTGCCCTAGTTGCCGCCCCTCGTGCCAAAATAGGACAAGGAGCCCGGGGAGGGCTCCGTCCGTCCAACTATGCTCCACTATGGGCGGAATCTCAGCATTGCACGCTTTGGGGGGTCTGGTGCCTCCTGATCGCCCTGTGACTGATCGTCACAGTGGCGTGACTGTCCGCTATGGCATGGTCCATCGGCTTCCGTCGCTGATGGACACCTGGGAGGGCAATTCCATCGGTTTGGCCGACGCGGCTGGACAGATGGTGTAGTTGTAGTGCCGAGGACAAGCCGTTCGTCCTATAACCGACTCGACTCGCGTCCGCCATTTCGGGCAACGCGGGTCAAGGTGCAGAATTTAGAGGAAAGAACCGAGAAGGTTCGGTTCTCCCGAGGAGGCCGCTCATGACCGCTCGCACCCCTGATGCCGAGCCGCTGCTGACCCCGGCTGAGGTCGCCACCATGTTCCGCGTCGACCCGAAGACGGTCACGCGGTGGGCGAAGGCCGGCAAGCTCACGTCCATCCGTACGCTCGGCGGGCACCGCCGCTACCGCGAGGCCGAGGTCCGCGCTCTGCTCGCGGGCATCCCGCAGCAGCGCAGCGAGGCCTGAACAACTCAATACCGGGCAATCCGGCTGGTCCCCCAACTGGCCGAGGCGCCCGAAACCCTGGCTCCAAGCGACGCGGGACCTGCCCCAACAGGGCCCACGCCCAGGCCGCAAGAGCGTTGCACATAAACGGCACAGGGTGCGTCGTCGATCGCGCTGGACTCCGCCGGGTCCAGCGCGATCTTTTTTGTGCGCAGGTCGCAGGCCACCGACACGTGTGTGCGCGGTCTTGTCGGAGTCCGGGGAGGGCTGTCGGAACCGCTGTGTGCGGCCCCGGGCAGCGGTGCAATTGCACATATTAAATTGATCCGTTGTAGGGCGGGTGTAAATACCGGTGTTTTCAAAACTCATGCGGTGACTCCCGTCACACCACCGGGTACTTGTTGCGTCCCGCGGGTGTGCGCTAATGGAACCGCCCGTCCCAGCGGCCCACATCCCGGGGGGAGTTGGGGCCGCCGGTCACGCCGTACGCGGGCGCTCGTCCTCGGCGCCCTCCTCGCCCTTCTCCTGGAGCCGGGGGCCGGAGTCCATCGCCAGCCGCAGCAGGTGATGACAGATGGGGCAGTGGCGGGTGAGGTGCCGGTAGGACGAGGCGGCCGACAGATGCGCCCTCAGCAGCGCCCGCGTCTCGTGCCTGGCCGATGCCGCCATACGCCACCTCCGCGTACCGCACAGGGGAACGGCCCCTGGTCTCTGGGGTACCGGCGGAATGTGACGTCGTCAAGGCCGCGGGCCGCCGCAGGGCCGGCGCGGGCTGCGCCGGGCTTCGACGGCCGGGGCGCGGGGCCGGGAGGTCACCCCTGCGCCGCTCACCCCACGGTCTCCTGTCCGGCTCCCGGCGCCGCTCCCGTCCGTCCGGCCGGGGCGCGACGAGCGGGGCACGGCGCCGCGCGACGGGCGGGCAAGGGAAGAGGCTGAGGCTGCGGCTCGGCTGCTGCCGGGGTTGCGCGCTGGGGGTGGCTCCGGGCTCACCG
>NZ_JBLEBI010000106.1:0-23269 GCF_047340315.1 Streptomyces sp. AF1A | reverse complement strand
GCCGGCCCCCGCCAACAGCGCGATGGCCGACGCACTGCGCCGCGCGGGCCTGCTGGACCCGGGCAAGCGCTGACCCGGCCGGGCGGGGGCGGAGCCACGCGGCTCCGTCCCCGCCCGCCGGTCCACTGGGGCCGAGGCCTCTCGTTTCGATCATGCCGGGCTCGCGGGCCCCGGCCCGCACCCCGATCCGGCACGATCGGGACGAAAGATCCTGGTTAGCGCTCCGTCACCTTCCCCGCCGCGACCTCCAGGCGGCGGTTCACGTGGACCGCGTCGAGCATGCGGCGGTCGTGGGTGACCAGGAGGAGGGTGCCCTCGTACGAGTCGAGGGCCTGCTCCAGCTGTTCGATGGCGGGCAGGTCCAGGTGGTTGGTGGGCTCGTCGAGGACCAGGAGGTTGACGCCGCGGCCCTGGAGCAGGGCCAGGGCGGCGCGGGTGCGCTCCCCCGGGGAGAGGGTGGCGGCCGGCCGCAGGACGTGGTCCGCCTTCAGGCCGAACTTGGCGAGCAGGGTGCGGACCTCGGCCGGCTCGGTGTCGGGCACCGCCGCGCCGAACGCGTCCAGCAGGGACTCCGGGCCGTGGAACAGCTTGCGGGCCTGGTCGACCTCGCCGACCAGGACGCCCGAGCCGAGCGCGGCGTGCCCCGAGTCGAGCGGGATGCGGCCCAGCAGCGCGGCGAGCAGGGTCGACTTGCCGGCGCCGTTGGCCCCGGTGACCGCGACCCGGTCCGCCCAGTCGATCTGCAGGGACACCGGGCCGAAGGCGAAGGCGCCGCGCCGGACCTCGGCGTCCCGCAGGGTCGCCACGACCGCGCCGGAGCGCGGGGCGGCGGCGATCGCCATGCGCAGCTCCCACTCCTTGCGCGGCTCCTCGATCACGTCCAGGCGCTCGATCATGCGCTGGGTCTGCCGGGCCTTGGCCGCCTGCTTCTCGCTGGCCTCGCTGCGGAACTTGCGGCCGATCTTGTCGTTGTCGTTGCCCGCCTTGCGGCGGGCGTTCTTCACGCCCTTGTCCATCCAGGTGCGCTGCATCTGCGCGCGGTCCTGCAGGGCGGACTTCTTGTCGGCGTACTCCTCGTACTCCTCGCGCGCGTGCCGGCGGGCCACCTCGCGCTCCTCGAGGTAGGCCGCGTAACCGCCGCCGTAGAGGTTGATCCGGCGCTGGGCGAGGTCGAGTTCGAGGACCTTGGTGACCGTGCGGGTGAGGAACTCGCGGTCGTGGCTGACGACGACCGTGCCCGCGCGCAGCCCGGTGACGAAGCGTTCCAGACGCTCCAGGCCGTCCAGGTCGAGGTCGTTGGTGGGCTCGTCCAGGAGGAAGACGTCGTAGCGGGAGAGCAGGAGGGAGGCGAGGCCGGCGCGGGCCGCCTGGCCGCCGGAGAGGGCGGTCATCGGCGTGTCCAGGTCCACGGCGAGGCCGAGGGAGTCCGCGACCTCCTCCGCGCGCTCCTCCAGGTCGGCGCCGCCGAGCCCGAGCCAGCGCTCCAGCGCGGCCGCGTAGGCGTCGTCGGCGCCGGGCGCGCCGTCGACCAGCGCCTGGGTGGCCTCGTCCATGACCTGCTGCGCCGCGCCGACGCCGGTGCGACGGGCCAGGAACTCCCGCACGGTCTCCCCCGGCCTGCGCTCCGGCTCCTGCGGCAGATGGCCGACGGTCGCGGCGGGTGGGGACAGCCGCAGTTCGCCCTGCTCGGGCGGGGTGAGCCCGGCGAGCATCCGCAGCAGGGTGGACTTGCCCGCGCCGTTGGCGCCGACCAGCCCGATCACGTCTCCGGGCGCCACCACCAGGTCGAGCCCGGAGAACAGGGAGCGGTCGCCGTGCCCGGCGGCGAGGTTCTTGGCGACGAGAGTGGCAGTCATCAGAAGGCAGATCCTAATGCGCCGCGCGCCCGGCGCTCAGCCCGGTCTCCCCGGGTCACCGTGGCCGCGCGGACGCCCGCGAAGGCGCGCGCGACGACTGTGGCCTTGGCCGCCTTCGGGTCCGGGGCGACCCGGTGGGCGAGGACGGCGGCCCAGGCGCCGAGCGGCCCACGGATGCGGCCGAGCGGCCCACGGATGCGGGCGCGGCATGACGGAGCCGGCCGGACAGGGCCTATCGTCCTGGCGTGAGCAGCGAGCCGAGTGACGAAGTGATCGTGGTCGGGGGCGGCATCATCGGGCTGACGACGGCCGTGGTGCTGGCCGAGGCGGGCCGGCGGGTACGGGTGTGGGCGCGGGAGCCCGCCGAGCGCACCACCTCGGCGGTCGCCGGGGGTCTGTGGTGGCCCTACCGCATCGAGCCGGAGCCCCTGGTCGGCGCGTGGGCGCTGGAATCCCTCGCCGTGTACGAGGAGTTGGCGCAGCGGCCGCAGGAGACGGGCGTACGCCTGGTCGACGGCGTGCACCGGGGAGCCCGGCTGGACGAGCTGGGCGCGTGGGCGGCCCGGGTGCCCGCACTGCGGGCCGTGGCGGACGGGCTGGCGGCACGGCTGCCGGTGATCGACATGCCGGCGCACCTGGCGTGGCTGCGGGACCGGCTCGTGAAGGCGGGGGGCGAGGTGGAGGTCCGCGAGGTGACGGACCTGGCCGCCGTGCCCGCCGCCGTCGTGGTCAACTGCGCGGGTCTGGGTGCCCGTTCGCTGGTCCCGGATCCGGCGGTCCGGCCGGTGCGCGGGCAGCTGGTCGTGGTGGAGAACCCCGGGATCACCACCTGGCTCACCTGTGTCGACCACTCCGCCGCGGCCTCCACCTACGTCATCCCGCAGCCGTACGGGCTGATCCTGGGCGGCACCGCGGAGGAGGACGACTGGTCCCTGGAGCCGGATCCGGCCACCGCGGCCGCGATCGTCGGCCGCTGCGCGGCCGTGCGGCCGGAGATCGCGGCGGCCCGGGTCCTGGACCACCGGGTGGGCCTGCGCCCGGCCCGGGACGCGGTACGACTGGAACGCCGGCCGCTGCCCGACGGCCGTGCCCTGGTGCACAACTACGGCCATGGCGGGGCCGGGGTCACGGTGGCCTGGGGCTGCGCCCGCCAGGCGGCCGGGCTCGCATTTCCGGCCGCCTGACGGGCCGCACGCCCATCCGACGCGAGCCGCACACCCATCCGACAGATCGCGCGCCCGTCCGACGGGCCCAACCCCCATCCGACGGGCCGCACGCCCACCCGACGCGAGCCGCACACCCACCCGACGGCCCCACGCCCGCCCAACAGGCCCCGCGCCCATCCGCGAAGCGGCGCGCTACGACGGGATGTGCCGCGCTCGGTGCGGCGCGCGCACCCCGGTCAGCGGCGCGGGGGCGGTCGCCCCGGCCGTCGTACCGGCGGTTGCGCGGGTGAACGCGGGCGCGCCGCCGACCAGCGGCAGCCGGGCCGCCGTGCCGGACAGGTCGACCGTGAGCGTCGGCCTGGTGGACGGCGGGTCGATGAGGTCCCGGTCGGTGCCGGCGACGATCAGGGCGAGGCGGTGTCCCCTCGGGACCACGTGGTCGGTGGCCGCGAGGTGCAGGGTGATCGGGTAGGCCCTGCCCGGGGTGAGCGGGACGCCCCGGGCGGGGGAGGCGTAGTGGCCGAGGTCGGCCCAGCCGCGGCTGAACACCGTGTAGTCGACCTTGGCCGTCTTCGCCCGGGTCTCCTTGAAGCAGGCGCTGTCCCCGGCGGTGCTCTCCCCCCAGCAGCTGCGCCGGGTGAGGGTGGTGATGCCCTCGGCGGCGTCCGCGTAGTCGCGGATGGTGTCCGGGCCGAGGTCCACGAGGACGGCGGACAGGTGGGCCGACGTCGTGGTCGGGGTCGCGGTGACCGTGACGGTGGCGGAGCCGGACAGGCGCAGGTCGTGGCTGAGCGGTGCGGTGAGGAAACCGGCCTTCTCCGCGCTGGGAGTGGTGAGGTGCGCCGCCCAGTCGGTCTCGCTCAGCCTCGGGTCGTCGGTGAACGTCTCGGTGCCGCCGGCCGGGCGCAGGCCGAGCGTGCCGACGCCGGGCCGGTCGCCGGGGGCCGGGCGCACGGTGGTGGCGCGGGTGCCGTGCGGGGGCCAGGACGCCGAGGTGACCCACTGGTCCGGGTGGCGTTCGACGTCGGCCATCGGCTCGCGGTCGATGCCGTTGTCGTAGCCGAGGAGTTCGTGGTCGAACCAGCGGTGCAGGGTGTCGACCCAGGCGCCGCGCCGGTAGTCGAAGGGGTCGACGTGGCCGGTCTGGGACAGCCAGAGCTTCCGCTTCACGCCGTGCTGCGCGAGGGCGTCCCACCACTGGCCGAAGTGCTTGGTGCGGACGTTGAGGTCCTGCATGCCCTGCGCCACGAACACGCTGGCGCGCACCTTGCGGGCGTCCTTCACGTAGTCCCGCTCGGTCCACAGCGGGGTCCAGTCGCCGCTGCGCGGGCTGCCGTCGGCGAGCCTCTTGCGCACGGCCGCGCAGTGGGCCTGGGTTTCCTGGCTCTCGACGTATCCGGCCAGGTCGTCGGGGCCGCCGTCGTAGAGCGGAGCGCCCTCGGCGAAGTAGTAGTCGTACCAGGACGAGATGGCGCTGATCGGCACGATGGTCCTCAGGCCCTTGACGCCCGTGGCGGCGACGCCGTTGGCGATGGTGCCGTCCCAGCTCTTGCCGATCATGCCGGTGCGGCCGTTGGTCCAGGTGGCCCGGACGGCCTTGCCGCCGGTCCGGGTGGTGTAGGCCTTGGCGCGGCCGTTCAGCCAGTCGACGACGGCCTTGGCGGACCGGATGTCGGAGCGGCCGCCGACGTCGACGCAGCCGTCGGAGCGGTTGGTCCCGGCGAGGTCGACGCCGACGAAGGCGTAGCCGCGGGGCACGAAGTAGTTGTCGTAGAACAGCGGCATCCGGACGACATGGCCGCTCGCGTCGTAGGTCTTGACCTGGCTCTCGTTGCCGCGCCCGCAGCAGGAGTAGTAGGGGCTGGCGTCCATGACGACCGGCACCTTGCGGCCCTGCCGGGCCGGTTCGGCGGGGCGCACGATGTCCGCGGCGACGCGGCCGCGCTTCCCGTCGCCGTCCCCGTCGAGGCCCGTGTCCACCCAGACGGACTCGCGGACGGCGTGGGCGTAGGAGTAGACGGGAGTGCTCTCCCGGGGCGCGGCCTGGGCGGCGGCCGGGGTGAGGAGAGCGGCCGTCAGGACGGCGGCGGCCGCTGCCACGAGGGCGCTCCGGATCGTGGCGCGACGGCCTCTCGGCGGGCGAATGGGCATGCGCGGACGCTACATCCCGTCAACTCCCGTGCAGAAGGCTGCTTTGCGGCACTCGGGTGGTCCATGTCGGCCGAATGGCGATCGTGTGACGGCAGGGGCCATGGACAGGCCAGGGGGCACAGGGGATGAATAGGCTCCGGACAGAGTTCCCCGAACTGACGTGCATTCCCGACGACTTGGAGCTGACGTGCACCGCAGAATCATCGCTCCGGGCGCACTGGCGGCGGCCTCCCTCCTGCTGGCGATCCCGGCATCGGCCGCGAGCTACTCCCCCGGCGCGCCGGGCATCGGCGACCCCTACTACCCGTACTACGGCAACGGCGGCTATGACGTCTCGCACTACGACCTGAGGCTGCGCTACCAGCCGAGGACGGACGAGTTGCAGGGCACGGCGACGATCCTGGCGCGGACCACGCAGGACCTGTCCCGCTTCGACCTGGACTTCCTGCTGAACGTGAGCGAGGTGCGGGTCAACGGCGCCAAGGCCGGCTTCACCCATTCCCAGCAGCATGAACTGGTGGTCACGCCGAAGACCCCGCTGGCCAAGGGGACGCCGATCACCGTCGTCGTCCGCTACAGCGGGGTGCCGTCGGCGAAGAGCGCCTACGGCTTCACCACCTGGCACCGCACGCCGGACGGCGCGGTCGCCGCCGACGAGCCGGAGGCCGCCTGGTGGTGGTTCCCGAGCAACGACCACCCGAGCGACAAGGCCACCTACGATGTGTCGGTGGCCGTGCCGGACGGCACGCAGGCCCTCTCCAACGGCACGCTGCAGTCGACCGATTCCAGGCTGGGCTGGACCCGATACAGCTGGCGGCAGACCAAGCCGCAGGCGACCTACCTGGCCACGCTCGCCGTCGGCAGGTTCGACATCACGACGGGCACGTCCGAGGGCGGCGTGCCGGTCGTCAACGCCTACAGCAGGGACCTCGGCGACAACGACGGCGCCGCACGGGCGAGTGTGGAGCGCACCGGGGAGATCGTCGACTGGCTGAGCGGCTATTTCGGGCCGTATCCGTTCGCCAGCGCCGGCGGCTACGTCCCGAACACGACCACCGGCTACGCGCTGGAGACGCAGACCCGGGTCTACTACAGCCCGAAGCAGTTCGCGAAGGGCGCCAACGCTTCCGTGGTGGTGCACGAGCTGGCCCACCAGTGGTACGGCGACGACGTGTCGGTCAAGGACTGGAAGGACATCTGGCTCAACGAGGGCTTCGCCACCTATGCGCAGTGGCTGTGGTCGGAGCACGAGGGTGAGGGCACCGCGCAGGAGCTCGCCGACTACGTGTACGCCTCCCACCCGGCCGACGACCCGTTCTGGAAGGTGAAGCCCGGGGACCCGGGTGCGGACAACCAGTTCGACGACGCCGTCTACGACCGTGGCGCCGCCGCCCTCCAGGCGCTGCGCAACACGGTCGGCGACAAGGCCTTCTTCCGCATCCTGAAGGGCTGGCCGAAGGCGCACGCCTACGGCAACGCCTCGGTGGCCGACTTCGAGAGGTACGCCGAGCACGTGTCCGGCAAGCCGCTCGCCGGCCTGTTCGACACCTGGCTGTTCCAACCGTCCAAGCCGGCCGCGTCCGCCGCGCGCGCCGCGTCCCCGGCAAGGGCGGGCGCCGCGGTGGCCCGGCCGAGGTCCTGGCAGAAGATCGAGGCGGCGCACGGCGGCCACGGGCACTGACCCGGCCGGTCAGCGTTGCGTCGCGGGCTGCTTCAGCAGTGCGTCCCGGCCCACCGCCTCCGCGCGGGAGGCCGGGACGGTGCAGGCGTACGCTCCCGCGACCGCGCCGTAGCGGGCGCAGGTCACGGGCGGCTCGCCGTTGAGGCGGCCGTAGAGGAACGCGGCGGCGAAGGCGTCGCCCGCGCCGTTGGAGTCCACCACCGGCGCGGGCGGCACCGCCGCGGGCACCCGGGTCAGCTCGCCACCGGCCAGCAGATACGCGCCGTCGGCCCCGGCGGTGGCGACGACGGCCTCGGCCCGCCCTCGCTCGGCGATGCGCCGCATGGTCCGCTCGGGGTCTTTCAGCGCGGCGGCCGACAGGAAGACGACGTCCGCCGCGTGGGCGAAGGGCTCGTGGTACGGGTTCTCGCCGTCCCAGTCGTGCAGGTCCGTGGACAGGGGGATGCCCGTCGCGGCCAGCACCGGCAGGGCTTCGGCGCAGGGCTGGGTGATGGTCACGTGGACGTGCCGGCTCGCCCCGGCCAGCGTGCGCAGCAGCTCGGGCGGGAAGCGGTCGCCGGGGCGGGCGCGGCTGGTGTCGTACAGGGACAGGCGGCGGCCGTCGGGGCCGACCAGGTTGACGGCGCGCCTGGTCCCGGCCGGCTGCGGGAGCGCGGTGAGCGCGATGCCGTGCTCGCGGTGCAGGGCGCGCACCAGGTCGCCCTCGGGGTCGTCGCCGAGCAGGTCGAGATGGTGGGTGCGCAGGCCGAGTGCGGCAAGGCCCAGCGCGACGAAGTCGCCGGTCTGCCCGGCCCGGGTGCGGATGCCGGAGTCGATCATGTAGCTGTCGGCGTAGGGCAGGGGGAGCTCGGGGACGTGGATGATCGTGTCCACTCCGGCTCCGCCCAGGACCAGGACGTCCGTCCCGCCGGTGTGTGAACTCATCCGCCGCCCTCCCCGTGGCCGTGCACCGTTGCGTGTCGCTCCGCCGGCTGGGCGGGATTGTATGCGCACAGGCTCCGAGGTTCCTCGGGGCCTGTGCGGGGCGGGGCCGGGGGCTGTGGCCCCGAGCGGCTACTTCGCCGGCTGCGGCAGCTGCCTGCCGGCGTTCTCGGACACCCGGCGGCGCACCCCGAACCAGCCGGCGACGAGCATGACGGCGATCACCGGGATGAGCAGCAGGGTCTTGCGGCCGACCTCCGCGTCGTTCCACATCATGCCGAGGCAGACCAGCAGGAAGGCGATCGTGGCGATCTCCGTGAGCGGCGAGAACTTCAGCTGGAAGTGCGGGCGGGTCACCAGGCCCGCCCGGGCCCGGCGGACGAAGATCATGTGGCAGACCATGATGATCACCCAGGTGCTGACGATACCGAGCGAGGCGACGTTCAGCACGATCTCGAAGGCCTGGCTGGGCACCAGGTAGTTCAGGCCGACGCCGAGCACGCAGATCCCGCAGGTCAGCAGGATGCCGCCGTAGGGCACCTGGGTGCGGCTCATGACGCGGGTGAACTTCGGCGCGGAGCCCGCCACGGCCATGGAGCGCAGGATGCGGCCGGTGGAGTACAGGCCCGAGTTCAGCGAGGACATGGCGGCGGTGAGCACGACGAGGTTCATCACGTCGCCGGCCGCCGGGACGCCGATCCGGGACAGGACCGTCACGAACGGGCTCTCGTCGGCGGAGTAGAGCGAGCCGGGCAGCAGCAGGGCGAGGAGCACGACGGAGCCGACGTAGAACAGGCCGACGCGCCACATGATCGAGTTCACCGCGCGCGGGACGACCTTGTGCGGCTCGGCGGTCTCGCCGGCGGCGACGCCGACCAGCTCCAGCGCGGCGTACGCGAAGATCACGCCCTGCATGACCAGGACGACCGGCATCAGGCCGTGCGGGAAGACGCCGCCGTGGTCGCTGATCATGCTCAGTCCGGGCCGGTGGCCGTCGACGTGGTGGCGGGTGGCCAGCAGGACGATGCCGACGACCATGAAGCTCACCAGGGTGGCGACCTTGACGATGGAGAACCAGAACTCCATCTCGCCGAAGATCTTCACCGAGATCAGGTTCACGGCGAGCACCACGGCGAGGGCGACCAGCGCCAGCACCCACTGCGGGATCGGGGTGAACAGGCTCCAGTAGTGCGTGTAGAGCGCGATCGCGGTGATGTCGGCGATGCCGGTCGTCGACCAGTTCAGGAAGTACATCCAGCCGGCGACGTAGGCGCCCTTCTCGCCGAGGAACTCGCGCGCGTAGCTCACGAAGGAGCCGGAGGACGGGCGGTACAGAACCAGCTCGCCGAGGGCCCGGACGACGAAGAAGGCGAAGACGCCGCAGACCAGGTAGGCCAGGGCGAGCGCCGGGCCCGCGTTGTGCAGGCGGCCTCCGGCGCCCAGGAAGAGGCCGGTGCCGATGGCGCCGCCGATGGCGATCATGTTGACGTGCCGGGCCTTGAGGTCCTTGCTGTAGCCGGCGTCGCCCGCGTCCGCGGGCGTGACGGCCGCCTCGGGACGGGTGGTGGCCTGCGCCGCTTCCACGGTGTCCTTGGTGCTCACGGGTGGATCCACTTCCGGTGCGCCCGGGCCTCGTGGGCCCGGGGTTCGTGCAGGTCTCGGCCCGTACCACCCTGATGTGTCGCGGCACAGACCAAGGCAGCAGCTTCCCAGTCGATGCGACGCGCATGCGATGGCCCATGTCACACAGCGTGACTTCTCACAGAATCCATGCACGGTACACACATGGTGCGGAAGAGGTTTCACACCATGGGTGAGACAGCGATACTGCTACGCATGACCACCGATGCGACGACCGATGCCGCGGAGCCGGCGCTCACCGTCGACGAGCTGGCCGCCCGCGCGGGCGTCACGGTCCGCACCGTCCGCTTCTACAGCAGCAAGGGGCTGCTGCCGCCGCCGGTGATCGGTCCGCGCCGGGTGGGCCGGTACGGGCCCGGGCACGTGGCGCGGCTGGCCCTCATCGAGGAGCTGCAGCGGCAGGGGATGACCCTGGCGGCGATCGAGCGGTACCTCGGGCAGCTGCCCGCGGACCTCAGCCCGCACGACCTGGCCATCCACCGAGCGGTGGTCGCGTCGTGGGCGCCCGACTCGGTGGAGACGGTCTCGCGCCCGGAACTCGAGCGACGGGCCGGCCGGCCGCTGGGTCCCCAGGACCTTGAGCGGCTGGCGGCGCTGAACGCCGTCGCGCCCGGGGACGGGGACACGTTCCGCGTCGACTGCGGGCTGCTGCGGCTCGGCGTACGGCTCCTCGACGTACCGCTGTCGCAGGACGCGATCCTCGCGGCGCGCAAGGTGCTCATGGAGCACTCGCGCGCCGCGGCCCACGAGCTCGCCCAGCTCTTCCGCGGCGAGGTGGCGGAGCGGGACACCCGGGACGTGAGGTCCCTGTCGGCGCACATGCACCCGCTGGTGGTGCAGGCACTGCTGACGATGTTCCAGCGCTCGCTGCGGGAGGAGCTGAGCGAGTGGCTCAGCGGGTCATCGGGCTGAGTCGGCGAAGCGCTCCCCCTTCTCGGCCTTCGCCACGAGCAGCCCGGGCGGGGTGAACCGCTCGCCGTAGCGCTCGGCCAGCTCGCGCGCGCGGGCCACGAACCCGGGCAGTCCGCCCTCGTAGCCGTTGATGTACTGCAGCACGCCGCCGGTCCAGCCGGGGAAGCCGATGCCGAGGATGGAGCCGATGTTGGCGTCGGCGACGGAGGTCAGGACGCCCTCCTCGAGGAGCCGGACGGTGTCGAGCGCCTCGGAGAAGAGCATCCGCTCCTGCATGTCCCGGAACGGGATTCGGTGTCCCGGCTTCGTGAAGTGCTCGCGCAGGCCCGGCCACAGCCCGGCGCGCCTGCCGTCCTCGCCGTAGTCGTAGAAGCCGGCGCCGCCGCTGCGGCCGGGGCGCCCGAACTCGTCGACCATGCGGTCGATGACGGCCTCCGCCGGGTGCGGGGTCCAGGTGCCGCCCGCCTCCTCGACGGCCCGCCTGCTCTCGCCCCGGATCTTGCGCGGCAGGGTGAGGGTCAGCTCGTCCATGAGGGAGAGCACCTTGGCCGGGTAGCCGGCCTGCGCGGCCGCCTGCTCCACGGAGGCGGGTTCGATGCCCTCGCCGACCATGGCGACGCCCTCGTTGATGAAGTGGCCGATCACCCGGGAGGTGAAGAAGCCGCGCGAGTCGTTGACGACGATCGGCGTCTTGTTGATCTGCCGGACCAGGTCGAAGGCGCGGGCGAGGGCCTCGTCGCCGGTCCGCTCGCCCTTGATGATCTCGACCAGCGGCATCTTGTCGACCGGCGAGAAGAAGTGCAGGCCGATGAAGTCGGCCTGGCGCTCCACGCCCTCGGCGAGGGTGGTGATCGGCAGGGTGGAGGTGTTGGAGCACAGCAGCGCGTCGGGCGCGACGACGGACTCGATCTCCTGGAAGACCTTGTGCTTGAGCGCGGTGTCCTCGAAGACGGCCTCGATGACGGCGTCGCAGCCGGCGAGGTCGGCGGCCTCGGCGGTGGGCGTGATGCGGGCGAGCAGCGCGTCCGCCTTCTCCTGGCTGGTGCGGCCCTTGGCGACGGCCTTGGCGCACAGCTTCTCGGAGTAGCCCTTGCCCTTGGCCGCGGCCTCCAGGGAGACGTCCTTCAGAACGACGTCGATGCCCGCGCGGGCGCACGCGTACGCGATGCCGGCGCCCATCATGCCGGCGCCGAGGACGGCGACCCTGCGGACCTGGCGGGGCTCGATGCCCTTCGGCCGGTTCGCGCCGGAGTTCACCGCCTGCAGGTCGAAGAAGAACGCCTGGATCATGTTCTTCGAGGTCTGCCCGGCGGCCAGCTCCACGAAGTAGCGGGCCTCGATGACCTGGGCGGTCTCGAAGTCGACCTGGGACCCCTCGACGGCCGCGGCGAGGATGTTGCGCGGCGCCGGGTAGGGTGCGCCGCCCGTCTGCTTGCGCAGGGTGGCCGGGAACGCGGGCAGGTTGGCGGCGAACTTCGGGTTGGCCGGGGTGCCGCCGGGGATCTTGTATCCGGGCCGGTCCCAGGGCTGCTGCGACTCCGGGTTGGCGTCGATGAACGCACGGGCCTTGGCCAGCAGTTCCTCGGGCGTGGCGGCGACCTCGTGCACCAGGCCGTTCTCCTGGGCGCGCCGTGCGTTGTACTGCTGCCCCTGGAGGAGCACCTTCACAAGCGCGTCCGCGATGCCCAGCAGCCGTACGGTGCGGACGACTCCGCCGCCGCCGGGGAGCAGGCCGAGGGTGACCTCGGGGCAGCCGATCTTCGTGCGGGAGGTGTCCAGGGCCACGCGATGGTGGCAGGCGAGGGCGAGCTCGAAGCCGCCGCCGAGCGCCGCGCCGTTGATCGCCGCGACGACCGGCTTGCCGAGGGTCTCGATGCGGCGCAGGTTCCGCTTGACGGCGAGGCCGCCGTCGAACAGCTCCTGGGCGGTCTCGGGCGTGACCCGGATCAGGTCGCGCAGGTCGCCGCCCGCGAAGAAGGTCTTCTTGGCCGAGGTGAAGATGATGCCGCGGACGGAGTCCTTCTCGGCCTCCAGCCGGTCGGTGATCGCGGCGAGGGAGTCGCGGAACGCCTGGTTCATGGTGTTCGCGGACTGGTTCGGGTCGTCCAGGACGAGGGTGACGACTCCGGTGTCGTCCTGCTCCCAGCGGATGGTGGTGCTCTCGGTCATGGGTGTGGTCTCCGTTGAGGTCTCGTGGTTCCGCGGGGAGTTCAGACGCGCTCGACGACGGTGGCGATGCCCATGCCGCCGCCCACGCACAGGGTGGCCAGGCCGTAGCGCTTGTCCTGGCGCTCCAGCTCGTCGACGAGGGTGCCGAGGATCATCGCGCCGGTCGCGCCGAGCGGGTGGCCGAGGGCGATGGCGCCGCCGTTGACGTTGACCTTGTCCAGCGACAGGCCCATGTCCTTCACGAAGCGCAGGACGACCGCGGCGAACGCCTCGTTGATCTCGACCAGGTCGATGTCGTCGATGGTGAGGCCGGCCTTGGCGAGGGCCTTGCGGGTGGCGGGGGCGGGACCGGTGAGCATGATGGTGGGCTCGGAGCCGGAGACCGCGGCGGAGACGATGCGCGCGCGGGGGGTGAGGCCGTAGCGCTCGCCCACCTCCTTGGAGCCGATCGCCACGAGCGAGGCGCCGTCGACGATGCCGGAGGAGTTGCCCGCGTGGTGGACGTGGTCGATCTTCTCCACCCAGTGGTACTTCTGCAGGGCGACGGCGTCGAAGCCGCCGAGGTCGCCGATGTCCGCGAAGGACGGCTTCAGCTTGCCGAGGGAGTCGGCCGTGGTGCCGGGGCGCAGGTGCTCGTCGTGGTCGAGGACGACCAGGCCGCTGCGGTCCTTGACGGGGACGACCGAGCGGGCGAAGCGGCCCTCCTTCCAGGCGGTGGCGGCACGCTCCTGGGACAGGGCCGCGTACTCGTCGACGTCCCGGCGGGAGAAGCCCTCGATGGTGGCGATGAGGTCGGCGCCGATGCCCTGGGGCACGAAGTTGACGGCGAGGTTCGTCATCGGGTCGTTGAACCAGGCGCCGCCGTCGGAGGCCATCGGGACCCGGGACATGGACTCGACACCGCCCGCGAGGACCAGGTCCTCCCAGCCGGAGCGCACCTTGGCGGCCGCCAGGTTGACGGCCTCGAGGCCGGAGGCGCAGAAGCGGTTCTCCTGGAGGCCGGCGACCGTGTCGGGCAGTCCGGCTGCGATCGCGGCGATCCGGGCGATGTCGGAGCCCTGGTCGCCGACCGGGCCGACGACGCCGAGCACGATGTCGTCGACGGCGGCCGGGTCGAGGCCGGGGAAGCGGTCGCGGATCTCGTGGATGAGGCCGACGACCAGGTCGATGGGCTTGGTGCCGTGCAGGGCGCCGTTCGCCTTGCCGCGGCCGCGCGGGGTGCGGATCGCGTCGTACACGTACGCTTCGGTGCTCACTGATGTGCCTTTCGGGAGGGTGGGCCGAGCGGGGTCGGCCGCCGAGGGCGGGCGGTCGTCGGGTGGTCGTCGAATGGGTGGTGCGGGTCAGTCGCCGTCGGCGACCGGGTCGTCGTTCACGAGTGCGGGTATCCCCCAGTCCGAGGCCACCGAAGCGGTGTCCGCGCCCGGGCGCGCGGGGCCGGTGCGGAGGGCGGTGGGAGTGGCGGAGAAGCGGGGCGCCGGGGCCGGCTGGGTGATGCCGCCGTGGTCGGTGAAGGTGCCGCGGGCGGTCAGGTGCGGGTGGTGCGGGGCCTCGCGCAGGGACAGGACGGGGGCCACGCAGGCGTCGGTGCCCTCGAACACGGCCGTCCACTCCGCGCGGGTGCGTGACTTGAAGCGGGCGGCGATCCGCTCGCGCAGCTCCTCCCAGCGGGTCACGTCCCGGCGGGCCGGCGCCAGGTCCTCCAGGTCGAGCAGGCGCAGGAACTCCTCGTAGAACTGCTCCTCCAGGGCGCCGACCGCCATGTACCCGCCGTCGGCGGTCTCGTAGGTGCCGTAGTAGGGGCAGCCGCCGTCGAGGAGGTTGGCGCCGCGCCGGTCCTGCCAGCCGCCCGCGGCCAGCATGCCGTGGATCATCGCGGACAGGTGGGCCGTGCCGTCCACGATGGCGGCGTCGACGACCTGTCCGGTGCCGGTGGCGCGCGCGTGGTGCAGGGCGGCGAGGACGCCGACGACCAGGTACAGCGAGCCGCCCGCGTAGTCGCCGAGGAGGTTGGCGGGGACGGCAGGGGGCTCGCCGGGGCGGCCGATCATGCCGAGGGTGCCGGTGAGGGCGATGTAGGCCACGTCGTGGCCCGCGCGGTGGGCGAGAGGGCCGTCCTGGCCCCAGCCGGTCATCCGGCCGTAGACCAGGCGGGGGTTACGGGCCCGGCAGTCGGCGGGGCCGACCCCGAGGCGTTCGGCGACCCCCGGGCGGTAGCCCTCGAGGAGGATGTCGGCCCGTGCGGCGAGGTCCAGGACGCGCGCGGGGCCGTCCGGCGCCTTCAGGTCGACGACGACCGAGCGCTTGTTGCGGTTGGTGACGTCGTGGGCGGGGTCGATGGCGAGCCCCGGGCCGCCCGGGCGGTCCACCCGGACCACGTCGGCGCCGAGGTCCGCCAGGAGCATGGCGGCGAAGGGGCCGGGGCCGATGCCGGCCAGCTCCACCACGCGCACGCCGGAGAGCGGGCCGTACCCTGCTGGTGCCGCCGTGCTCATGCCGGTCCCCCAAGTGTGTGACACAACTGATGTAACACCGGTGATGCTAAGAACGCGTTCCACCGGACACAAGACCTGAACGAGCAAGCGCTTAGCCAAGTGCCCCGGGGCCGCCCCGCGCCGACCCTGGGGCTGGTCGTCGGACGTGGCACACCTCACGCTAGCCTCAGCGACCGACAGCGGCGCGGGTTGCACGACCAAGGGGTGTCATGAGCAGGCTGAACAGGACGGACCGTCCCTATGACCTGGTGCTCTTCGGGGCCACCGGTTTCGTCGGCACGCTCACCGCGGAGTACCTCGCCGCGCACGCGCCCCGGGACCTGCGCTGGGCGGTCGCGGGCCGCGACGAAGGCCGGCTGGAGCGGCTGCGCGAGCGGCTGCCGGGCGGCGCTCACGTCGGCGTGCTGCGCGCCGACGTGCGCGAGCCGGCGACCCTGCGCGCCCTCGCCGAGCACGCGCGCGTGGTGGCCACGACCGTCGGCCCCTATGTGCTCCACGGCGAGCACCTGGTCGCCGCCTGCGCGGACGCCGGGACCGACTACCTGGACCTGACCGGCGAGCCGGAGTTCGTCGATCTGACGTACGTCCGGCACGACGCACGCGCGCGGGAGACCGGCGCGCGCCTGGTGCACGCGTGCGGCTTCGACTCCGTGCCCCACGATCTCGGCGTGTACTTCACGGTCGGGCACCTGCCCGAGGGCGTGCCGCTGAGGGTCGACGGGTACGTGACGGCCCACGCGGCCTTCTCCGGCGGGACCCTGGCCTCGGCGCTGAACCAGGTGGCCCGCGCACGCCGGATGCGGGCCGCCGCGCGCGAGCGCGCCCGGCACGAGCCGCGGCTGCCGGCGCGCCGGGTGACGGCGCCGACGGGCGCGCCGCGGTACGCCGCCGAGGTCGGCGCGTGGGCGCTGCCGCTGCCGACGGTCGACCCCCACATCGTGCGCCGCTCGGCGAGGGTGCTGGAACGCTACGGCCCAGACTTCCGCTACCGGCACTTCGCCGCGGTCCGGCACCTGCCGGTCGCCCTGGGCGGGGTCGCCGCGGTCGGCGCGGTCGCGGCGGCCGCTCAACTGCCGCCCGCCCGGCGCTGGTTGTCGGGCCTGCTCCAGCCGGGCGAGGGTCCGAGCGCGGAGCGGCGGGCGAGGAGCTGGTTCGCGGTGCGCTTCGTCGGCGAGGGCGGCGGCCGGCGCGTCTTCACCGAGGTCACCGGGGGCGACCCCGGCTACGGCGAGACGGCCAAGATGTTCGCCGAAGCGGCCTTCTGCCTCGCCCTGGACGACCTCCCGCCCACGGCCGGACAGGTCACCACGGCCCAGGCGATGGGCGACGCGCTGACACAGCGGCTGCGGAACGCGGGGATCACCTTCCGGGTGGCGGCGCGGCGGTAGCGCGGGACGGGAGCCCGCTGTCCGTCGCAGTCCGCGCCGGTCTCCCCCAGGTTCCGGCATGCCCTCCGCCTCAGGGCCGTACGACGAGGTCGCGCTCCCGCTGGACAAGGGCGACGGCGGATCTGCGGAGCGCTTCGCTCGCCGCCGGCCAGAGCCCTTCGTCACCGCCTCGGCTCTCCACCTCGCGGCACCAGGCCGCCCAGTGGGCCGGCACCGCGGTGCGAGGGGCGCCGGGAGGCAGTGAAGCGGGGAGGCCACTCCAGGACACGGCGCGTGCGAGGAGACCGGTGCACAACGCGGTCTGCGCCGCACGGCCGCCCCTGCTCTTGCGCAGGTGAAACTGTTCCCGGCTCTTGTCGAGCAGGTCCCGGATCACGGTGGTCGGCCGTTGCCGGAGGGCCCATGCCAGATGGGAAAGCGGATCGACGTCGTTGCGTGCCGGGTTGGTGTAGCCGCCCAGTACGGCCAAATGCACGGATTCCTCGGCGAACCAGAGACGTAAGGCACTGATACCCAGACCTGGCCGGTTCCTGTGCAGCCAGTCGACCAGGGCGCGGCACACGGTCGGTACGTCCGCAAGTTCCGGTGCGGGGCCGGCCGCGCCCCTCTGCCGATCCAGGCGCGCGGCCCACCAGAGCACGGGTCCGGGCCACGGCGTGTGCCCGGCCGCGTCCGCCTCCGTGGCCCGTGCCGGGCTCGCGGAGGTGCGCGCGGTGTGGCATTTGACAGACAGGTCCCGGATCAGCGCCTCACTGTCTCGCGTCACCACGTGGTCGAGGTGAACCGCCGGGTCGGTGCTGCACCACCAGGCATCCTGGGGGAAGCCGGGCCGACCGCCCAGTGCCAGGTGGGTCGAAACGGCGCAGTAGAGGAGCCGCATGGCCGGGGCGGCGGGATCGCCATGCCGGTGTGGCAGGTCAGCGGGAGACATCGGGCTCCTCCACCCGCAGTACATGCACCCGGCCGAGCGCCGTGCCCGCCAGTGCGGTACCGCCGTCCGGGGTGATCGCGCAGGCGGCCACCGGCTCGTTCGCCGCGAATTCGGCCAGCAACCGCCGCGAGGCCACTTCCCAGAGACGCACGGTGCCGTCCCCGGACGCGGAGAGCGCACGGCCGCCGTCACCGGTGAAGCACACGCCGTACGCCCATGCGCGGTGACCGCGCCAGCGGGCCTGCGGAGCACCCGTGGCGAGGGTTGTGAGCATCAGCGGGGCGTCGTCGGAGTCGGACGACGACAGGGCCGTGGTGCCGTCGGGGCTGACGGCCACACGATTGACCCACGCTCCCTGGGCGTCGACCCGATGGACGAGCGTGCCGTCGGCGAGGCTCCAGATGCCGAGGGTCCGGTCGACGGAGGCGGTCACGATCCACCGGCCGTCGGGGCTGGCCGCCACCCCGCGCACACCGGAGTCGTGCCCCCGCAGGCACATCGACTCCCGCCCAGTGGCGAGGCTCCAGATTCGCACGGTTCGATCATCCGACCCCGAGACCACCTGGGTGCCGTCGGAGACGAACGCCACAGAGTTGACGACGTTGGAGTGCCCCCGCAAGACCATGACCCGGCGGCGCTCATCGATGTCCCAGATCACGACGGCGTTGTCGCTGCCCGCCGAGGCAGCCTGTCGGCCTCGCGGGCAGACGGCCACCCCCAGAGCCTTGGCGTCGTGCCGGCCGAGCTCGGCCGTCGGCACTGCCGCATCGAGGTCCCAGATCAGGAGCCTTCCGTCGTGGCCCGCGGAGACGGCACGGCGCCGGCCGGGGACGACTGCGATCTCGCCCACCCAGTCGTGGTGGCCCGCCTCTCCGGCTCTCGCGCCCGCGAGCGCGGGCGGGGTCACACTCCGGATGCGCACACTGCCGTCCTCCGCAGCCGACAACACTCTTCCGTCGGCTGTCGCCGCCAGAGCGCGGACTCCTGCGAGGTGACCGCCGAGTATGCGGTGTCGCCGGGGGGCGTACACGTTCCGGACGCGGATCGTGCGGTCGTCCGACGCGGAGACCACCTGTCGGCCGTCCGGGGTGAAGACGACCGCGTTCACCCATGAGACGTGGTCCTTCCAGGCGGCTGCGAGAGTGAGGCTGTCGAGGTCCCACAGCCGAACCTCGCCGTCCTCGGCGCCGCTCGCCGCCCACCGGCCGTCCTGGGAGACCGCCACCGCGTTCACCCAGGTGCCGTGCCGGCGAAGGCAGTGCAACGGCCGTGCCCGGTCGACGTCCCAGACGCGGACGCTGCCGTCGGCCGAGCCCGAGACGGCGAGGCGACCGTCTCCGGAAGCGGCGACGGCCTGGACCCAGCCGGTGTGGCCGTGCAGCCGTGCGTGCACGGTCCCGGTGTCGACGTCCCACACGGCCAAGGTGCCGTCGGCGGAGGCGGAGAGGGCTCGCCGATCCGGGAGCAGAACGACGTCGCGGACCTCCCATCGATGGATGGCGAAGGTGTTGAGACGGCGTCCGCCGCGCGGCTCCCAGACGGTCAGCGTTCCGTCTTCGGCGCCGCACACCGCCACCTCACCGAACCGGTCAGCGGCCATGCAGTACAGGCCGCCGGGTGCTGCCCAGCGGCGCAACACCTCGCCCGTGCGCAGGTCCCACCACTCCACCGTTCCCTCCTCGTTCGCGGAGAGGCACTGGTGCGCGCCGACAACGGCCACGGCCGCCGGACGACCCATGCCCTCTCGCAGGACCCGGTCGCTCCATCCGCCGTCGGCGAGAGAGGGGCGCATGGGGCGGAGCCAGAGCCGATCGCGCCACCTTCGAGCGTCGTCCAGCAGGGGCCGCAGCACAGGCGTCGTCTCGTCGGACAGGCGCCCCAGGAGCTGCGCGGCCGTCTGTCCACCGTCCAGGGCCAGGATCGGTTCCGCCCTCCACAAGGCCTCCCGGACCCGGATGAGTGCCACTCTCTGCTGCTCTGTCATGGCGTGCGCCGACTCACCTACGTCGTCGATGAGGGAGAAGTCGGCCAGCAGTTCTCGTATGCCGAGAAAGTCGATCTTGCGCTGCAGAAATGTGAAGGTGAGAAGTACCCGGGCGAGGAGATCAGCGCGGCCGGCGCGGGCCGCGGTCCGGGGGAGGTGCCGCAGCCGGCCCTCGTCCACCTCGGTGCCGGTCTCACCGCGCGCCGTCACTCGAAGTCCTGCAGAAGCCGGAGGGAGATCATCTCATTGATCTCGGCGAGGTCGATCCGTGAGGCCGCGAGGATGTCCTCGCGCCGCAGGAAGTCGGCGAAGCTTTCGTGGTAGAAGCTGAAGCGGGTCTCGCCGCCGACTTTCTCACGGCGCAGGAACTGGTTCCACTCCTTCAGCACCCACGTCACCGTTGTCGCTCGCTCGCCGGTGATCTCGGTCAGCAGTCGGACGGAGACGGGTTCCTGGTACTCCAGGAGGACGTACAGAACCTTGAGCTTCTCCCTGGGAGTGGACACGCCGTCCATGCCCATGATGCGCCAGTGATTCGCGTAGTAGTCCTGCAGGCCGCTGGGCAGGGCGTCCAGGTCGGCGTGCGTCCAGCGCTGCGCGGCGATGTCGGCGACGACGTGCCTGAGGTACATGAAGTTGGCCTGGCTGCGCCGGGCGAGGTGCTCGACATAGGCGGGACGCGTCAGGCCTCTCTCCTCGATCCAGCGGGCGACGGCCGGGACGTCGGCACTGCGATCCAGGTACGCGCGCGCGTCCGCGAAGTTCTCCGCCCGGTACCGCGGGTCCATCAGGTCGAGCGTGTTGCTCGGCACCTCCACCGTGAGCGGGAGGGGCACATCGCGCTTGGTCACCAGCACATAGACGCCGGCCGGTAGTTGTGCAGGGAGATAGAGGACGTTCGCGGTCCGGTCCTGACTTGAGAGGTCGACCTCGTCCAACGCGTCCACGGCCACCACCAGCGGCCCTTCGGCATGCGCGGTCCATTCGTCGAGCAGCTCCGCGAAGGCGCCGCCGTCCTGGAGGTCGTCGGGCACCGCTCGACGCGGCAGGCCCGATCGTTCCGCGAGCTGATGGCAGACGCTCTCCAGGAACTGCGACGCCCGGGTGAGGCCGCACGAGCGCTGGTTGAAGTAGGCGATGCAGCCGGTCCGGCGCACATAGTCTGCCAGCACGGCGCTCTTGCCCATCCCCGGATCGGCGCGCACGGTGAAGTACCCGCAGGAATTGGCAGCCATCCAGGATTCCAACTCCCGGTACACGAAGCCGCGGCCGACGAAATCTCGACACTTCTCCGCCATCAGCGAACGGAACCGTCGCGGCAGGGGGAGTTGCCCGACGTCGTCGGTGCGCTGACGGGCCAGCAGGGCGACCGCCGCCAGACGGATCTCCCGCAGTTCGCCGCGAGTCTCGTCGAATGCCGAAAGCAGCACCTCGTGACGACGGGCGAGGTCGCGGACGACGCCGTCGAGCCGCTGCCCGAAGCTGTCGAGCCGGTCCGTGCTCCGGCTGCTCTGCGCCGCCTGGTGCCCCATGAGTGCGGCGGCGTCGAGCATGAGCATGCGAAACAGATCCTCGTCGGCAGTCGCCCTCCGCCGGAACGCCGCCAGCGTGCCGGCCAGCAGACGGTCGCGGGTGGCGGACACCAGGCACTCGGGAGCGTCACCGAGCCATTCGGGAGACGCGCACAGCCGGGCCATCAACGCTTCGTTGGCGGCCCGGCCGAATGCCTCCACGCTCTGTGCTGCCGACGGAAGCAGGCCGTTGCCGGCCGCGGCCGGCAACGGCCCGGCAGCACCCGGCAGGGGAACGGCTCCCAGCAACGACAGCGCGTCGTCCCTCAGCGTACGGCAACGAGCGCGCACGTCCGCCCGTTCCTGCCGGGTCGCGCAGGCCCTCGCCGCATGCTCGGCCAGCGAGCCGACGGCCTCGAGAAAGGATTCGAGCACGGCGCGTTCGACCAGTTCGTCGGAGCGTCTCGCCTTGCGTCTGGCCCAGGTGTAGGCCTCCTGTACAGGTGCTCCGACCAGCGCACCACCCACCATGGTGAGGATTTCGACAAGCATCGCCGTGGCACCCCCCGGTCCCCATGCGCAGTTGCCGTGGCAACCCGCCCCTTGCTCCCCGGCCTCAGCGTAAGGGACCGAGTACGGAGCGCGAAGGGCAATCGGCCGAGCCGGCATCGCCGGAGGACCGGGCGACGGCCCGGCGTCTCAGGGGGCCGGCGCGTGACCCGGCGCAGCCTCCCGCAGGGCCCGGCGGCACAGGGCGTCCGCCCTGCGGGTGGTCTCCGGCAGGCGGTAGGCGGGGGTCAGGGCCAGGGTGTGGGCGAGCGCGTTGCCCAGGGTGACCCGGTGGCCGACGGAGACGAAGACCGGCTTGACGCCGTCCCGGGTGCGCAGGGCGCGGCCGACCTCCTCGGTGCCGGCGAGCAGCGGCGCGGAACTGCCGCGCGCCGGGGCGGGGTCGTCGTACGTGAACGTGAACGGGTTCTTGGCTACGCCGATGGTGGGCAGGTCCGTGAGCACGCCGAGGTGGCTCGCGAGGCCGAAGCGGCGCGGGTGGGCCAGGCCGTAGCCGTCGCACACGACCAGGCCGGGCGGGCAGGGCAGGGCGTCCAGGGCGGCGAGGACGGTGGGGATCTCCCGGAAGGCGAGGAGCCCTGGCACGTAAGGGAAGGAGACCCGGCCGACGGCGGTGGCCTCGGCCACCACGTCGAGGGTGCCGGCGTCGAGGACGACGGCCGCGGCGGCGACCAGGTCGAGGGCGTCGTCGTAGGCGACGTCGACGCCCGTGACGCGGCCCGTGCCGGGCGGCGGTCCGGGCTCGTCGAGCACCACGCGTCCGCGCAGCCCGTCCTGGACGGCACGGGCCTCTTCCTCGGTCGCGGGCCAGCCCGCGGGCACCCCTACGGTCGTCATGATGGCCACGACTCTACGGACCCGGAAAGGCCCGGCCGTGCCCAGGGGTACGCTCGCGATCATGTTCATACTGGAGCTGACCTACACCGCGCCGCTGGACGCCGTGGACGCCCTGCTGCCGGACCATGTCGCCTGGCTGGAGGAGCAGTACGAGAAGGGCTCCTTCCTGGCCTCGGGACGCAAGAACCCCCGCGACGGCGGGGTGATCCTGGCCGTCGCGGAGGATCGCGCCCGCATCGAGGAGATCGTCGCGGGCGATCCGTTCGCCGTCGCCGGGGTGTGCGCGTACCGCATCACGGAGTTCGTCGCCACCAAGACCGCTCCGGAGCTGGCGCGCCACCGGCAGACGCTCGGCTGAGCGTCGCGGCTCATCCTTTCCTGGCGTTCAGCGCGCGCTGCAGCTCGTCCTTGTTCATGTGCGAACGGCCCTCGATGCCGCGCTGCCTGGCCTCGTTGTAGAGCTGGTCGCGGGTCGGGCCGTGGGGGCCGGCCCGGTTGCCCGACCGCTGGCCACCACGCTTGCCGGACGACATGTCCTGCGTCGAGCTGCGGCTGGCGGTCTTCGACTCGCCGGAGCGGGCTCGTTCCTTGTTCACCGTCCGCGAGGCGATTTCCTTCGCGCGTCCCTCGCTCTCGCCCCGGTCCTGCGCGCTCTTCTTGATGTGCTCATACTGACGTTCGCGCTTGGGGCTGGAACCGGCTGGCATGATCGCTCCTCTCCTTTGCGGTGGGGCGCCTTGTGCGGCGGGGCGCCTGTGCGGCGGGGAACGAGTACCCGGGTTGCGGCCGGTTACCTCACCTCTCCGGACCTCTCCAGCCGGGCCACCCTGCCCTGTTCGCCGGCCGCCCAGCAGCTGAGGTCGGGCGTGCAGTCGACGGTGTCGTAGGAGCCGGTGCCGAACGTCCGCCAGGTGCGGCCGCCGTCGGTGGTCAGGTCGGTCCCGGTGGGGCCGACGGCGAGCGCGGCGGTGCGGCTGTGCGGGAGCCAGGCGGCGCCGGAGCGGTAGGCGGGCGGCGGTGCCGCGGCGGGCCGCCAGGTGCGGCCGCCGTCGCCGG
>NZ_JBLEBI010000105.1:0-23379 GCF_047340315.1 Streptomyces sp. AF1A | reverse complement strand
TTGGCCTGCATGCCCGAGCGGAAGGTTCGGTAAGCGTGACCTAACCCACGGTACCGATGCACGGGGGGCGCACAGGAAGCACGGTCTGCGTAAAGCCGGTCCCAACGCCGCATAGTGCACAGACCCCGACCGAGTCAAGGTCTGTTTTTTCTTCTAAACCTCTAGTCAAATTACGTCACTTGAACACGCGCTTGTCATGCACGCATGGACCTTTTCCATCACCGGAACCCCCCGGTCCGTGCGCGCGGCGCGGGGGAGGAACTCAAGTGACCAGCAGATCCTGGACGTTCAGAGCCGCCGCGATCGGTGTGACGCTCGCGGCGGCCTCCGCCACGTTCGCCACCTTCGCCGTCGCGGAGGCGAGTACCGAGGCCCGGCCCGCTGCCGTCAACCGGCACGACCCGGCCCCGGTGAAGCAGCGGGCGCACAACCTCGACGGCCCGCTCAGCAAGACCCAGGAGGCGCAGCGCCGGGAGGCGCTGAACCAGCTCATCGCGGGCAAGGCCAAGGCCCAGGAGCGCCACGGCTCCAAGGTGGTCCAGCTCAAGAGCCGCAAGGGCAAGGACAAGTACGTCGAGCTGAGCCGCGAGAAGACCGACAAGATCTTCACCATCCTGGTGGAGTTCGGGGACCAGACGGACCCCAAGTACGGCGGCACGCCCGGCCCGCTGCACAACCAGATAGCCGAGCCGGACCGCAAGAAGGACAACTCCACGGCCTGGCAGAAGGACTACAACCAGAAGCACTACCAGGACCTCTACTTCGGCACCGGCAAGAAGACCGAGTCGCTGAAGAAGTACTACGAGAAGCAGTCCTCGGGCCGCTACTCGGTCGACGGCGAGGTCACGGACTGGGTCAAGGTCCCCTACAACGAGGCCCGTTACGGCAACAACGCCTGCGGCTCCTCGACCTGCTCGACGGTGTGGAACGTCGTCAGCGACGGCCTGAACGCCTGGGTCGCCCAGCAGAAGGCGGCCGGCCGCACCGACGCCGACATCAAGGCGGACCTGGCCAAGTACGACCAGTGGGACCGCTACGACTACGACGGCGACGGCAACTTCAACGAGCCGGACGGCTACATCGACCACTTCCAGATCGTGCACGCCGGTGAGGACGAGTCCGCGGGCGGCGGCGCCCAGGGCGCCGACGCGATCTGGGCCCACCGCTGGTACGCCTTCGGCACCGACGCGGGCCGCACCGGCCCCGACTACAACAGGCTCGGCGGCGCGCAGGTCGGCAACACCGGTGTCTGGGTGGGCGACTACACCATCCAGCCGGAGAACGGCGGCCTCGGCGTCTTCGCCCACGAGTACGGCCACGACCTCGGCCTGCCGGACGAGTACGACACCGACGGCGGCGACAACTCCACCGGCTTCTGGACCCTGATGTCCTCCGGCTCCTGGATGGGCACCGGCAAGGAGTCCATCGGCGACCTGCCCGACGACATGAACGCCTGGGACAAGCTCCAGCTGGGCTGGCTGAACTACGACACCGCCAAGGCGGGCACGCAGTCCACGCACAAGCTGGGCGTCGCCGAGTACAACACGTGGGACAAGCAGGGGCTCGTGGTCACCCTGCCGGACAAGGCGGTCACCACCACGATCACCGAGCCGGCACAGGGCTCGTACCAGTGGTGGAGCGGCAGCGGCAACAACCTGAAGAACACGCTGACCCGCTCCGTCGACCTCACCGGCAAGTCCTCGGCCTCGCTGAGCCTGGACGGCTGGTGGGCCATCGAGGCCAACTACGACTACCTGTACACCGAGGTGTCGACCGACGGCGGCGCCAACTGGACCGCCCTGGACGGCACGGCCAACGGCCAGGCCATCCCGCGTGACGGCAGCGGCAGCCCGGCGCTGACCGGCTCCTCGCAGACGTACCAGAAGCTGTCGTACTCGCTGGACGCCTACGCGGGCCAGAAGATCCAGCTGCGCTTCCGCTACGCCACCGACGGCGGTGTCGCGGAGAACGGCTTCACGGCCGACGAGATCGCCGTGACCGCCGACGGCACCGCGCTGTTCTCGGACAACGCCGAGACGCAGGACGCCGCGTGGACCGCGGACGGCTTCTCCCGCATCGGCGCGTCCTTCACCAAGGACTACAAGCAGTACTACGTCGCCGAGAACCGGCAGTACGTGTCGTACGACAAGACGCTGAAGACCGGCCCGTACAACTTCGGTTCGGCCAAGCGCCCCGACTGGGTGGAGCACTACGCGTACCAGAACGGCCTGCTGATCTGGAAGTGGGACACCTCCCAGGCGGACAACAACACCAACGTCAACGACCACCCGGGCACCGGTCTGATCCTGCCGATCGACTCGCACCCGACGGCGCTGCGCTGGACCGACGGCACGCTGATGCGCAACCGCATGCAGGCCTACGACTCCCCGTTCAGCCTCTACGGCACGGACGGCATCACCCTGCACAAGGCGGACGTGGCCACGACGATCAAGGGCTCGAAGGGGGTCCCGGTCTTCAACGACCACCTCAGCAGCTACTACGACCCGGCGAACCCGTCCGGGGGCGTGAAGGTAACTGACACCAACACCAAGATCACGATCGTCAAGGAGGCCAAGGACGGCTCGACGATCCAGATCAAGGTCGGGCCTGCGGTGAAGTAGTCCGCATCCTCGCAGGTCAGAGGCGTATCGGCGGCGACCCCTTGGCGGGTCGCCGCCGATCGTGTTTAGGTGCGTCCTGTGGACCGCTTATTGACACCGACCGAAACGGGGATGTGACCGCATGGCCGCTGGAGGCTTCTGCAAGCTGCCGAACGGCATGGTCGTGGTGGCGTTGAACCTGCCCTACGACCCCGCCGGGGTGCGGGTGCTGGTGCATGCCCAGAACCGGGCCAGGGCGCTGACCCGGCTGCGGAACCTGGGCCTGCGGGCGATCTACCTCCGGGGCAACGCCGCGCCTCCGACCCCGGACGAGATCACCGCGGTGCTGCACCATCCGGACGGCCTCATATGGCGCACGGCCCCGGCGGACAACGGTGTCACCGCGCCCGAGCTGTGGCACCCGATCCGGGCCCTGCTGCGCAGGCCGCCGGCGGTGCCCCAGGGCTGACCCCCCGGACCAGCCGTGCTCAGCCGCCGAGCACCGGCTTGCCCGTGAGCTCCACGCCCGCCCTGCGGAGCTCCTCCAGGGCCCGCTCGGTGGTCTCGGCGGACACGCCGGCCGTCAGGTCGAGCAGCACCTGGGTGCGGAAGCCCTCACGCACCGCGTCCAGGGCGGTGGCCTTCACGCAGTGGTCGGTGGCGATGCCGACCACGTCGACCTCGTCCACGTGGCGGGCGCGCAGCCACTCGGCGAGCGGGACGCCGTTCTCGTCGGTGCCCTCGAAGCCGCTGTAGGCCGCCGAGTAGGCCCCCTTGTCGAACACCGCGTCGACGGCGCCGGAGGCGACGGCCGGGGCGAAGTTCGGGTGGAAGCCCACGCCCTCCGTGCCCGCCACGCAGTGCGCGGGCCAGGAGTGGACGTAGTCGGGGTTGTCCGCGAAGTGACCCCCGGGCGCGATGTGGTGGTCGCGGGTGGCCACCACATGGCGGTAGCCGGAGCCCGCCGCCTGGCCGATCAGCTCGGTGATGGCGGCGGCCACGTCGGCACCACCGGCCACCGCGAGGCTGCCCCCTTCGCAGAAGTCGTTCTGCACGTCTACGACGATCAAGGCGCGGCGCATGGTGGGTGTCCTTCGACAGAGGTTCAAGTAACTGAGCCTAGAGACTTGTGGGCCCGTACGGGAGGGGGCGCTCGAGGGGGCGGACGGCGTCCCGCTCTAGCTACCCGAGGGCACGTGCACGTACTCCGTCGGAAGGACGGGTTCCCCTCGGGAGAGCTGGGTCGCGGACAGGGGGAGGTTCGCGCGGGCGGCGATGTGGCGCCGCCGGGGCGCGTCCAGGGGCTCGCGGGCCACCACGTCCCCGCCGTCGATCAGCCGCACCAGCAGCTGGCGGTCGGCGAGGTCGGCCGGCACCGGCCCGGTGCCCACGACCTCGGTCTCGGCCACCCCGTCCTCGTCCAGGCGGCGGGCCGCCCACTTGCGGCCCCCGATGGAGGTCTTGCCGCCGGTGGACTTCTTGGCGACCGGCACCAGCGGCGCCTTCGGGTCGGTGGTCTCGGCGCGCGCGACGAGCTTGTAGACCATGGAGGCGGTCGGGTGCCCGGAGCCGGTCACCAGCTGGGTGCCGACGCCGTAGGCGTCCACGGGCGCGGCGGCCAGCGAGGCGATCGCGTACTCGTCCAGGTCGGAGGTCACGACGATCTTCGTGTTCGTCGCGCCCAGCTCGTCCAGCTGGTGCCGCACCCGGTGGGCGACGAGCAGCAGGTCGCCGGAGTCGATGCGGACCGCGCCCAGCTCGGGGCCGGCCACCTCGACGGCCGTACGGACGGCCTCGGCGACGTCGTAGGTGTCCACCAGCAGGGTGGTGCCCCGGCCGAGCGTGTCCACCTGGGCCTGGAAGGCGTCCCGCTCGCGGTCGTGCAGCAGGGTGAAGGCGTGGGCGGAGGTGCCCACGGTCGGGATGCCGTAGCGGAAGCCGGCCGCGAGGTCGGAGGTGGTCGCGAAGCCGCCGATGTAGGCGGCGCGGGAGGCGGCCACCGCCGCGAGCTCGTGGGTGCGGCGGGCGCCCATCTCGATCAGCGGGCGGTCGCCGGCGGCGGAGGCCATCCGGGAGGCGGCGGCGGCGATGGCCGAGTCGTGGTTGAGGATGGAGAGGATCACCGTCTCCAGGAGCACGCACTCGGCGAAGGTGCCCTCCACGCGCAGGATCGGCGAGCCCGGGAAGTAGACCTCGCCCTCGGGGTAGCCCCAGATGTCCCCGCTGAACCGGTAGCCGGCGAGCCACTTCAGGGTCTCCTCGTCGACGATCCTGCGGTCGCGCAGGAAGCCGAGGACGTCCTCGTCGAAGCGGAAGTTCTCCACCGCGTCCAGGACGCGTCCGGTGCCCGCCACCACGCCGTAGCGCCGTCCGTCGGGCAGTCGCCGGGTGAAGACCTCGAACACGCTGCGCCGTTCGGCCGTACCGGCCTTCAGGGCGGCCTGCAGCATCGTCAGCTCGTACTGGTCCGTGAAGAGCGCCGTCGACGGAACGTTCACCGGCAGCGCAAGGTCCGCTGTGTCCATGGCCGTAGATGCTACCCCCATCTCGTCAGTGTGACGATTTTTCCCCGCCGTGGCAGCATGGGCACTGTGACGTCACCCGCGCCCGTAGAGATCGAACGCACCGAGTCGGCGGAGGAGGTCTTCGCCGTACCCGAGCCCGACGTCCCCTGGGTCACCATCGTCCACAACGACCCGGTCAACCTGATGAGCTATGTGACGTACGTCTTCCAGACGTACTTCGGCTACACCAAGGACAAGGCCACCAAGCTCATGCTCGACGTCCACCACAAGGGCCGGGCGGTCGTCTCCAGCGGAAGCCGCGAGGAGATGGAACGCGATGTGCAGGCGATGCACGGCTACGGTCTGTGGGCCACCCTCCAGCAGGACCGGAAGTAGCGAACTCACCCAGATGCCCGGACATTTCGAACCGCTCCCCGGCGGCGGCGCGGCCGTCGCGCTCGACGACGTCGAGATCTCCATCATCCGGTCGCTGGCCATCCAGCTCCTGGAGCTCATCGGGCCCGGCCCCGGCGCCGACACCCCCGACGACCCGCTCGCCGAGCTGTTCGCCGAGGGCCCGAGCGAGCCGCCCGCCGACCCGGTGCTCAAGAGGCTCTTCCCGGACGCCTACAGCGATCCGGAGCGGGCCCCGGACTCGCCCGCCCAGGCCGAGGAGCGGCGGGCCCTGTCCGCCGAGTTCCGCCGCTACACCGAGAACGACCTCAGGGCCGGCAAGCGGGACAACGCGCTCGCGGTGATCCGCAGCCTCGACGCGCTCGCCCCGGTGGACGCGGGCGGCGCGGTCCTGAAGCTGTCGCCGGACGAGTCGAGGCGGTGGCTCGGCGCCCTCAACGACCTGCGGCTCGCGATCGGTGCCCGGCTGGAGATCACCGACGAGGACGACACCGACCTGCTCTACCGGCTCCCGGACGAGGACGCGCGCAAGCCGATGGTCATGGCCTATCTGTGGCTGGGCGGTCTCCAGGAGACCCTGGTGACGACTCTCATGCCCTAGTTCTCCCCGCCGGGGCGTTCGCTCAGCGGACGCTCAAATCCGGATAACGATCCCGTCACCGTAGCGGCGTGCTTTGCTCGTTCGGCTCACCATCTGTCCGCTTTTCCCTGTGCGGTACGCCACAATCGAGCTCCGTGATCAACGTTGCGGCCGTGATAAATCTTCACGACCGCCCGGCCGGCACCACCCATGTCCGGCCGGGTGCGCCACCGAGCCGACGACCGTCGGCCAGGCAACAGCTCCAGCAGTCCGGGGGGATCGAGACCCGATCCGGGGCCGAGGCAGGGCCCGGGTCGGCATGGAGAAAGGCGCACCACACATGACCTCATCGCGGGTCGATCAGCTTCGCGACGGCAATGAGGCCGCGAGGGCCGCGGACAGCGAGAGCGGCGAGGGATATCAGCGCGGGCTCGGCGCCCGGCAGATCCAGATGATCGCCATCGGCGGTGCCATCGGCACCGGCCTGTTCCTCGGCGCGGGCAAGGGCATCTCGAAGGCGGGACCCAGCCTGATCCTGGCGTACGCCATCGCGGGCGTCGTCATCTTCCTGATCATGCGGGCGCTCGGCGAGCTGCTGATGTACCGCCCGGTCTCCGGCTCGTTCTCGGAGTACGCGCGCGAGTTCATCGGCCCCTTCGCGGGTTTCGTGACCGGGTGGACGTACTGGCTGTTCTGGGTCGTCACCGGCATCACCGAGGTCACCGCCGCGGCCGCCTACATGACGTACTGGTTCGACATCCCGCAGTGGGTCTCGGCCCTGATCTTCACCGTCGTGCTCTACGGCGCCAACCTGATCTCCGTGAAGCTCTTCGGAGAGCTGGAGTTCTGGTTCTCCATGGTCAAGGTCACCGCGATCATCGGCATGATCCTGATCTGCGCCGGCATCCTCACGATCGGCTTCTCGGACGCCGGGGACACCGCCTCCGTCAGCCACCTGTGGAGCGACGGCGGCTTCTTCCCGCACGGCGTCGGCAGCAGCCTGATGACCCTCCAGATGGTGATGTTCGCGTTCCTCGCGGTCGAGCTGGTCGGCGTCACCGCGGGCGAGTCCAAGGACCCGAAGACCGTGCTGCCCCGCGCGATCAACACCGTGCCCTGGCGCATCGCCGTCTTCTACGTCGGCGCGCTGATCATGATCCTGTCGGTCGTGCCGTGGACGCAGTTCCACCCGGGCGTCAGCCCCTTCGTGGCCGCCTTCCAGAAGATGGGCCTGGCCGCCGGCGCGGGCATCGTCAACTTCGTCGTCCTCACCGCCGCGCTGTCGTCCTGCAACTCCGGCATGTACTCCACCGGCCGCATGCTGCGCGACCTGGCGCTCAACAGCCAGGGCCCGAAGTTCTTCACCCGGCTGACGCCCAGCGGCACCCCGCTCGTCGGCACCACCTTCTCCGCCGCGCTGATGCTGGTCGGCGTCTGGATCAACTACCAGTGGCCGGGCAAGGCGTTCGACTACGTGGTGTCGTTCGCGACGATCTCCGGCATGTGGGCGTGGATCGTCATCCTGCTCTGCCAGATCCGCTACCGGATGCTGTCCGACCGCGGCGACCTGCCCCGCTCGGAGTTCCGGGCCCCGGGCGCCCCGTTCACCAGCATCGCGGCGCTGCTGTTCATCGGTATGGTGATCGTGCTGATGGGTATCGACAAGGACGCGCGCGTCTCGCTGTACTGTGCGCCGCTGTGGGCCCTGATCCTCGGCGTCGCCTACGCGGTGCTCAAGCGCCGCGACCCTCAGGCCGCGGCCTTCAGGAAGCGCTGACGCCGCCGCACGGACACCCTCCCCGGGACGTCCGGCCGCCGGGAGCACTCGTGGCGCCCCCGGCGGCCGCCGCTCAGGACGTCCACCATGTGGGCCGTCCCGTACCACACCCCGGTACGGGACGGCCCACTGCTTATGCTGGCCGACATGCTGACCATCACCCAGGCCCTCTACGACCAGATCGTCGCCCACGCCCGCAAGGACCACCCCGACGAGGCGTGCG
Source organism: Streptomyces sp. AF1A (assembly GCF_047340315.1). Taxonomy (NCBI): domain Bacteria; kingdom Bacillati; phylum Actinomycetota; class Actinomycetes; order Kitasatosporales; family Streptomycetaceae; genus Streptomyces; species Streptomyces sp. AF1A. The sequence continues at coordinate 15,281 of NZ_JBLEBI010000105.1, read as the reverse complement.
GCGTCGTCGCGGGCCCGGCGGGCTCGGACCGCCCCGAGCGCTTCATCCCGATGCTGAACGCGGCCATGTCGCCCACGTTCTACGAGTTCGACTCGGGCGACCTGCTCAGGCTCTACCGCGAACTGGACGACCGCGACGAGGAGCCGGTGGTCATCTACCACTCGCACACCGCCACCGAGGCGTACCCGTCGCGCACCGACATCTCCTACGCCAACGAGCCGGGCGCCCACTACGTCCTGGTCTCCACGGCCGACACCGACGGCCTCGGCGAGTTCCAGTTCCGCTCCTTCCGCATCGTGGACGGCCAGGTCACGGAGGAGGAGGTCACGGTCGTGGCGGCCTACTGATCTCAGTACTCGGTTGCCATCCGTCCGTCATCTGAGATCACCTTCCGGGACCCGGACCGGGAATCGTTACGATGAGCCCATGGTTCTGAACGACGTGAGCGACAAGGCGCCGAGCGTGCTGCTCGTGGCGCGGCTGCACGTCGACCTGTGCCGGCTGAACAGCGCCATCTGTTGACGTTCCACGCCGCCGTACGGCCGTGAGCCGCGGCGCGCAGCCGCGCGCCGCCGCGCGCCCACCGAATCGACGAACCCTTCCGACAGGAGCCCGCAACCATGGCCATCGAGGTCCGCATCCCGACCATCCTCCGCCCGTACACCGACGGCCAGAAGGCGGTGGAGGGCAGCGGGAGCACCCTCGCCGAGCTGTTCGCCGATCTCGAGACCCGGCACGCGGGCATCCAGGCCCGCATCGTGGACGGCGACCAGCTGCGCCGGTTCGTGAACGTCTACCTGAACGACGAGGACGTGCGCTTCCTGGACGGCATCAACACCAAGCTGTCCGACGGCGACAACGTGACGATCCTGCCGGCCGTGGCCGGCGGCATGCGTTGATCGGTCGCTGAGCAGCGATGCGCTACGACTCCCCGCTGGCCGCGGTCGGCAACACCCCGCTGGTGCGCCTGCCGCGGCTCTCGCCGTCCGCCGACGTCCGGATCTGGGCCAAGCTGGAGGACCGCAATCCCACCGGCTCGGTCAAGGACCGCCCGGCCCTGCACATGATCGAGCAGGCCGAGAAGGACGGCCGGCTCACCCCGGGCTGCACGATCCTGGAGCCCACCTCCGGCAACACCGGCATCTCCCTCGCCATGGCGGCCAAGCTCAAGGGCTACCGCATGGTGTGCGTGATGCCGGAGAACACCTCGCAGGAGCGCCGGGACCTGCTCGGCATGTGGGGCGCCGAGATCATCTCCTCGCCGGCCGCAGGAGGCTCCAACACCGCCGTGCGCGTGGCCAAGGAGCTGGCCGCCGAGCACCCCGACTGGGTGATGCTCTACCAGTACGGCAACCCGGACAACGCCGGCGCCCACTACGCCACCACCGGCCCCGAGATCCTGGCGGACCTGCCCTCGATCACCCACTTCGTCGCGGGCCTCGGCACCACCGGCACCCTGATGGGCGTCGGCCGCTACCTGCGCGAGCACCGGCCCGGCATCCGGATCGTCGCCGCCGAGCCGCGCTACGACGACCTGGTGTACGGCCTGCGCAACCTCGACGAGGGGTTCGTGCCGGAGCTGTACGACGCCTCGGTGCTCACCACCCGCTTCTCGGTGGGCTCCGCCGACGCGGTCACCCGCACCCGCGAACTCCTGCAGCAGGAGGGCATTTTCGCCGGCGTCTCCACCGGCGCCGCCCTGCACGCGGCGATCGGCGTGGGGAAGAAGGCGGTCAAGGCGGGGGAGAGCGCCGACATCGTCTTCATCGTGGCCGACGGTGGCTGGAAGTACCTGTCCACCGGGGTCTACACCGCGGCCACCACCGAGGAGGCCGTCGAGAGGCTGCAGGGCCAGCTCTGGGCGTAGGGCTGCGGGGACCACACCCGGCCCAGGATCAAGCGCGGACCAGCCCCCTCCTATGAGGGGGCCAACCCCATCCTATGGAGGGGCAAAGAATTCGGCCGGATACTGCCGGGTAGCCCGCCTCCGGGACTACGGTCCTCCCGCACCCTGTCATGTCACGCTCACTCGGCGTGGCGGGGTGTGAATGTCATGCTCATGACTGCGCGGTTCCGCCGCCGCTACGCGCGTCACGGGCCTGCCATCCCAGTGCGAGAAACCCCACTTCCCGATGGAGGCAGTACCCCATGCGTGAGTCACGCCCGAGCGGGCGGAGACGGAGTCTGCGAAGACTTCTGGCCGTCGCCCTGCCCTCGCTCGCCCTGACCGTCGCCGGGCTCGTCGCCGCGCCGACCGCCGGCGCCCAGCCCGTCGCGGCCCAGCCGCACCTCACCAAGGTCGCGCAGAACGCCAAGGCCCTGACCGACCCCAAGCGGCAGACCTTCCACTCCACCGGCAAGGCCGGCCAGAAGGTGCCCACCCAGCACCTGTGCGCCACCGCCAGGCCGGGCCACGCGTCCTGCTTCGCCCAGCGACGCACCGACATCAAGCAGCGGCTCGCCTCGGCGCTCGCCGCCGCCGCGCCCTCCGGCCTGTCCCCGGCGAACCTGCACAGCGCCTACAACCTGCCCACCGCGGCCGGTTCGGGGATGACCGTCGGCATCGTGGACGCCTACAACGACCCCAACGCCGAGTCGGACCTGGCCACCTACCGCTCCACCTACGGGCTGTCCGCCTGCACCAAGGCCAACGGCTGCTTCAAGCAGGTCAGCCAGACCGGCTCCACCACCTCGCTGCCGGCCAACGACAGCGGCTGGGCCGGCGAAGAGATGCTCGACATCGACATGGTCAGCGCGGTCTGCCCGAACTGCAACATCATCCTGGTCGAGGCCAACTCCGCCAACGACACGGACCTCGGCATCGCGGAGAACGAGGCCGTCTCGCTGGGCGCCAAGTTCATCTCCAACAGCTGGGGCGGCTCCGAGGACTCCTCGCAGACCAGCGAGGACACCGCGTACTTCAAGCACCCGGGCGTCGCGATCACCGTCTCCGCGGGTGACTCCGGCTACGGTGCCGAGTACCCGGCGACCTCCCAGTACGTGACCGCCGTCGGCGGGACCGCGCTCACCACCGCCTCCAACTCCCGTGGCTGGAGCGAGTCGGTGTGGCACACCAGCTCCACGGAGGGCACCGGCTCCGGCTGCTCGGCGTACGACCCGAAGCCGAGCTGGCAGACCGACAGCGGCTGCTCCAAGCGCATGGAGGCCGACGTCTCCGCGGTCGCCGACCCGGCCACCGGCGTGGCGGTCTACGACACCTACGGTGGCTCGGGCTGGGCGGTCTACGGCGGCACCAGCGCCTCCTCGCCGATCATCGCCTCCGTCTACGCCCTGGCGGGCACCCCGGGCGCGAGCGACTACCCGGCGAAGTACCCCTACTCGCACACCGGCAACCTGTACGACGTGACCAGCGGCTCCAACGGCTCCTGCTCCACGTCGTACTTCTGCAAGGCCACCACCGGCTACGACGGCCCGACCGGCTGGGGCACCCCGAACGGCACCGCCGCGTTCACGTCCGGCGGCGGTGGCGGGGGCAACACGGTGTCCGTCACCAACCCCGGCAGCCAGTCCACCACCACCGGCAGCTCGGTCAGCCTGCAGATCCACGCCAGTGACAGCGGGGGCGCGGCCCTCACCTACAGCGCCTCCGGCCTGCCGACGGGCCTGTCCATCAACAGCTCCAGCGGCCTGATCTCCGGCACGGCGTCCACCGCGGGCACCTACCAGGTCACCGTCACCGCGACCGACTCCACCGGCGCCTCCGGCTCGACCTCCTTCACCTGGACCGTCGGCTCCGGCGGGGGCGGCGGCTGCACCGCCACCCAGCTGCTGGCCAACCCCGGCTTCGAGTCGGGCAACACCGGCTGGAGCGCGAGCAGCGGCGTCATCACCACCGACAGCGGTGAGGCGGCGCACAGCGGCTCGTACAAGGCCTGGCTGGACGGCTACGGCACCTCGCACACCGACACGCTGTCCCAGTCGGTGACGATCCCGGCGGGCTGCAGGGCGACGCTGACCTTCTACCTGCACATCGACAGCTCGGAGACCACCACCAGCACGGCGTACGACAAGCTGACGGTGACCGCCGGCTCGAAGACGCTGGCGACGTACTCGAACCTCAACAAGGCCTCGGGCTACAGCCAGAAGACCTTCGACCTGTCCTCGCTGGCGGGCCAGACGGTCACCCTGAAGTTCAACGGCGTGGAGGACTCCTCGCTGCAGACCAGCTTCGTCGTGGACGACACCGCCCTGACGACCGGCTGACCCGCACGCGCCGAACACCCCGTCCCGCACGCGGAAGCCGTCCGCGTGCGGGATTCGTCGTGAGGGGCACGGGATCCGTTCGCGCGGGTGGTACGTCACATCTGCACCAGGCGGCCGGGCCTCCGGCCACGGCAGAGAGGCGGACCCCATGCGGCGTACGACAGCCGGCGCCGTGCTCGCGGCGGCGGCACTGTGCCTGGCGGGCTGCGGCTCCCAGGGGGGCGGCGGCACCGGCGGCAAGGTGTCGCCCGCCCCCGGCACCCGCTCACCGGCCCCGTCCGCCGGGGCGTGCGCGGACCACCTGGAGCTGACCGCGGCCGACGGCGGCCGCACGGTCTGCGTGGCCAGGGGCGGCGAGGTCCGGCTGACCCTGGACGGCACCAAGTCCCGTTCCTGGAAGCCGGTCACGGCGAGCGGCGGCGCCCTGGAGGCGATCAACGCGGGCTTCGTCATCCAGCCGGGCGACGCCACGGCCGCCTACCGGGCGGTGTCGGCCGGCACCGAGAAGCTGGCGTCCTCCCGCCCGCTGTGCGCCCAGCCCACCGCGCCCGGGCAGGTCTCCTGCAAGGGCATCCAGGAGTGGACGGTCACCGTGACGGTGAAGAGCTGAGAGGGAGCCGGGAAGGCTAAGGGGCGAGGTGCCGTACCTGGTCCCACAGGACCGGGTCGACCACGCCCACCCGGCGCCGGAAGTCGCCGAAGGGGACCTCGCGCAGCTCGTCGGTCTGCAGGAAGCTGGGGCGCCCGCGCGCGTCGCCGACGGCACCGGGCGGCAGCGGGATCACCCCGGCCCGCTCGTCGTGGTACTTGCTGGTGATCTTCGCGACCGTCGCGCGATCGCCCCGCACGGCCAGCACCAGGCAGGGGCGGTCCTTGACCTCGGAGCGGTCCTCGTAGGGAACGTGCGCCCACCAGATGTCCCCGGGGGACGGGCGGCCGGCATGCCCCGCACGCGTGCCCGCCCGCCCCGGCGGCCTCAGCCGCCGCCCGCCGGGCCGGCGGCCGCGGCCCCAGCCGTCGACGAGCGTGGCGACGAGCGCGAGCAGTACCACCGCCGCGAGCGCCAGCCACCAGGACGTGTCCATAACGACGACGTTACCGGCGCGGGGCTCACAGCGCGCGCCCTTGTGCGATCCTCATGCGCCGCCGGTCCAGCCGAACCGGTGACAGCACAGGTGAGTTCCCCCACAACGGCCCCTGGCGGAGGAGCGACCCGTGCTTTTGCGCCTTACGCTCGACGGACCGCACGACCCCCGCCAGCCCTCGGAATTCGAGGGTTCCCAGTCAAGCCCACCGGTTACCCGCCAACGGAGGTTTCTGCTTCATGAAGCTCACCGTCGTCGGCTGCTCGGGGTCGTTCCCGTCCGCGGATTCGGCCTGCTCGAGCTACCTCGTCGAGGCCGACGGCTTCCGGCTGCTCCTCGACATGGGCAACGGCGCCCTCGGCGAGCTGCAGCGCCACTGCGGTCTCTACGACCTCGATGCCATCTTCCTGAGTCATCTGCACCCCGATCACTGCATCGACATGCTCGGGTACTTCGTCGCACGCTACTACCGCTACGACGGCGGCCGCTGCGAGCCGCTCCCGGTCTACGGTCCCGAGGGCACCGAACACCGCCTCACCACGGCCTACGCCGACACCCCCTCCGCCTCCTCGATGAGCGAGGTCTTCGACTTCCACACCGTCAAGCCGTCCACGTTCGACATCGGCCCCTTCACGGTGCACACCGACCGGGTCCGCCACCCCGTGGAGGCGTACGCGATCCGGATCGAGCACGGCGGGAAGTCCCTCACCTACTCCGGGGACACGGGCGTCACCCCGGTGCTGGACGAGCTGGCCCGGGACAGCGATCTGTTCCTGTGCGAGGCCGCGTTCACGCACGGCAAGGAGAGCATCCCCGACCTGCACCTCAACGGCCGCGAGGCGGGAGAGACGGCGGCCCGCGCGGGCGTCCGGTGCCTGGTGCTCACCCACATCCCGCCGTGGACCGACCCCGGCTCCAACCTCCGCGACGCACGCGAGGTGTTCGGCGGCCCGGTGGCGCTGGCGGTGCCGGGGGCGACGTACGAGATCTGACCCGGCCGCGAACGCGCGTAGGCCCCCGGAGCCCATCGGCTCCGGGGGCCTACGCATGCCGGGTCAGGCCTTCGTCAGGTCCTCGACCTCCTCCTCGGGCTCGCGGCCCGGGGTGGGGAGGTTGAACTTGACGATTGCGAAGCGGAAGACGGTGTAGTAGATCGCCGCGAAGACCAGGCCGATCGGGATGATGAGCCAGGGCTTGGTGGCGAGGTTCCAGTTCAGCGCGTAGTCGATGAAGCCCGCGGAGAAGGTGAAGCCGGCGTGCACGCCCAGGGCCCAGGTGATCGCCATGGACAGGGCCGTCAGCACCGCGTGGATCGCGTACAGCAGAGGCGCGATGAACATGAACGAGAACTCGATCGGCTCGGTCACGCCGGTCACGAACGAGGTGAGCGCGAGCGAGATCATCATGCCGAGGACGGCCTTGCGGCGCTCGGGACGAGCGGAGTGGGCGATCGCGAGCGCAGCGGCCGGCAGGCCGAACATCATGATCGGGAAGAATCCGGACATGAACTGACCCGCAGTGGGGTCGTGGGCGAAGAAGCGGGTGAGGTCGCCGTGGACGACGGTGCCCGCGGAGTTCTTGAAGTCGCCGATCTGGAACCAGGCGACGGAATTGACGAACTGGTGCATGCCGACAGGGATCAGCGCACGGTTGATCAGACCGAACAGGCCGGCACCGAGGGCGCCCAGGCCGGTGATCCACTCGCCGAAGTTCGAGATGCCCTCGCCGATGGGCTTCCAGACCAGGCCGAAGAAGACACCCATGGCGGTGCCGACGAAGGCCATGATGATCGGCACCAGTCGGCGGCCGTTGAAGAAGCCGAGCCAGTCCACCAGCTTCTTGCGGTGGTAGCGCTGCCAGAGCACCGCGGCGAGCAGGCCCATGAGGATGCCGCCGAGGACACCGGGGTTGTTGTAGGTCGCGGCTATGTCCGCACCCTTTGTAACCTTGGCCTCGGTGACCGGGAAGGCCTTCAGTACATTGCTGTAGACCAGGAAGCCGACCAGCGCGGCCAGTGCCGTGGAGCCGTCCGACTTCTTGGCGAATCCGATGGCGACACCGAGGCAGAACAGCATCGGCAGGTTGTCGAAGATGGCGCCGCCGGCCGTGGCGAACACCGCCGTGAGCTTGTCGGGGAAGTGCAGCTTGTCATGGATGTCCTGCTGCCCCAGACGCAGAAGGATGCCCGCCGCCGGCAGCACGGCGATCGGGAGCTGCAGGCTGCGGCCGACCTTCTGCAGGCCCTGGAACAGGCCGGATCCCCGCTTCTTCGCGGGCGCCGCCGGTGTGGTGGCGGTGGCGGTGCTCATGCTTCCTCCATCGGGTGGTGGTCTACACCACTCAGTGGTGTAGACCTGTTGTAGCACGATGAAGGCGGTATAAGGAACCCGCGGATCCGCTCACGATTTGGTGACGTCCTCCACCTCCTCGGCGGGCTCTCGGCCCGGTGTCCGCAGGTCGAACCTGGTGATCGCGAAGCGGAATACGACGTAGTACACGGCGGCGAAACACAGACCGATCGGAATGATCGCCCACGGCTTCGTCGCGAGGTCCCAGTTGATCACGTAGTCGATCAGGCCGGCCGAGAAGCTGAAGCCGTCATGGACCCCGAGAGCCCAGGTCACGGCCATCGACACGCCCGTCAGCACCGCGTGCAGCGCGTACAGCGCCGGCGCGACGAACATGAAGGAGTACTCGATGGGCTCGGTGATGCCCGTGACGAACGACGTCAGCGCCACCGAGAGCATCAGGCCGCCGACCTCCCTGCGGCGGTGCGGCCGGGCGCAGTGCGTCATCGCCAGGGCGGCCGCCGGCAGCGCGAACATCATGATGGGGAAGAAGCCCGAGGTGAACTGCCCGGCGTGCGGGTCGCCCGCCAGGAACATGTTGATGTCGCCGTGCACCGGCCGGCCGCCCGGCGGCGTGTAGGTGCCGAACTGGAACCAGATGGGCACGTTCAGGAACTGGTGCAGGCCGATCACGAGCAGCCCGCGGTTGGCGAGCCCGAAGACGCCCGCGCCCCACGCCCCGATGGAGTGCAGCCAGCGGCTGAAGCTCTCCAGGGCGCCGCCGATCGGCGGCCAGATCCACAGGCACAGCGCCGCGAAGACGATGGCGACGAACGCCATGATGATCGGTACCAGCCGCCGCCCGTTGAAGAAGCCCAGCCAGTCCACGAGCCGCGTGCGGTGGAAGCGGGCCCAGAAGAAGGCCGCCAGCAGGCCCATGACGATGCCGCCGAAGACCCCGGGGTTCTGGAAGGTGAAGGGCGTGACCGCGCCGCCCCCCGCGCCGGTGCTCACCTGGCAGCCGACGTCCGGCAGCGCCTTCGAGCCGCCCGGGCACTGCTCGGGGAACTGGTGCAGCACGCCGTAATAGACGAGAAAGCCCGCGACCGCCGCGAGCGCGGTCGACCCGTCCGCCTTCCGCGCCATGCCGATCGCCACGCCCACACAGAACAGCAGGGGCAGGCCGAGGGAGCCGTCGAGCAGCGCACCGCCCGCGCCCTTCATCACCCGGGACACGTCCGTCCAGCCCAGGCCCTGGTCCCCGAACACGTCGGGCTGGCCCAGCCGGTTCAGGATGCCCGCGGCCGGCAGCACCGCGATGGGCAGCTGCAGGCTGCGGCCCATCTTCTGCAGACCCTGGAACAGCCGGTTCCAGCGCTCCCGTGCCGGACCGGCCGCGCTCTCGGCGCTGCCTGCGCTCGCGGCGCTCATGGGCGTCCTCCGGGCACTCGACTCCGACGCGGTTTGTCGACCGTCCCCCGTGTGGTGTAGACCAGTCGCGGACGGTTCCGCTGACGTGATCGCCATCATTCGGCACGGACGGCACGACCGCTCGCGAAGATGGGCCAACTGTGGGTTACTGCGACAAAGCGGTTCGGAGCAGGGAGAAGGAACATGGCCAGCAAGGCTGAGAAGATCGTCGCCGGCCTCGGCGGCATCGACAACATCGAGGAGATCGAGGGCTGCATCACCCGCCTGCGCACCGAGGTGTCCGACGCCTCGCTGGTCGACGAGGCCGCCCTGAAGGCCGCCGGCGCCCACGGCGTCGTCAAGATGGGCACCGCCATCCAGGTCGTCATCGGCACCGACGCCGACCCGATCGCCGCGGAGATCGAAGACATGATGTGAACCCTCCGGGTTCACCTGTAAGGGGCTCTTCCCGACGCGGGAGGAGCCCCTCGCACAGGTGCGACTAGGCTCGGCGCCATGTCTCGCATCGACGGCCGTACTCCCGAACAGCTCCGCCCGATCACCATCCAACGGGGTTGGAGCAAGCACGCCGAAGGCTCCGTCCTCGTCTCCTTCGGCGACACCAGGGTCTTCTGCACCGCCTCCGTCACCGAGGGCGTCCCCCGCTGGCGCAAGGGCAGCGGCGAGGGCTGGGTCACCGCGGAGTACGCCATGCTGCCCCGCGCCACCAACACCCGCGGCGACCGCGAGTCCGTCAAGGGCAAGATCGGCGGCCGGACCCACGAGATCTCCCGCCTCATCGGCCGCTCCCTGCGCGCCGTCATCGACTACAAGGCGCTCGGCGAGAACACCATCGTCCTCGACTGCGACGTCCTCCAGGCCGACGGCGGCACCCGCACCGCCGCCATCACCGGCGCGTACGTGGCCCTGGCCGACGCCGTCGCCTGGGCGCAGGGCAGGAAGCTGATCAAGGCCGGCCGGCAGCCGCTGACCGGCACCGTCTCCGCCGTCTCCGTCGGCATCGTCGGCGGGATCCCGCTGCTCGACCTGTGCTACGAGGAGGACGTGCGCGCCGAGACCGACATGAACGTCGTCTGCACCGGCGACGGCCGCTTCGTCGAGGTCCAGGGCACCGCCGAGGCCGAGCCCTTCGCCCGCGACGAACTCGACGCCCTGCTCGACCTCGCCGTCACCGGCTGCACCGAGCTGGCCGCCCACCAGCGCGCCGCCCTGGAGACCACGCTCGCCGGGTGACGGCGGCAACCCCGGCGTCCTCCCCGGCGTCCTACGGGTACGGGCGCACGGGCCGGCACCGTGCGCCCGGCCAGCCGTACCACGGGAGGGACACCATCATGGCCGCCAGCCGACGCCGAGGCCGTCTCGCCGCCGTCGCCACCGCCGTGGCCGTGCTCACCGCCGGCCTGGCCACCGGCTGCGACGCCGTGCACAAGGCCCTCGACTGCGTGCAGACCGCCGACTCCATCGCCGACGGGGTCACCGACCTCCAGCAGGCCGTGGAGAACGCCGCGAACGACCCCGGCCGGGCCGACGCAGCCCTCGACTCCATCGACGCCGACCTGCGGAAGATCGGCGACAGGACCGACAACGCCGACGTCAACAAGGCGGTCGACGACCTGGACAAGGCCGTGGCCGACGTCCGTACGGCCCTCAGGAACGGCGACCACACCCCGGACCTGGGGCCCGTCACCGACGCGGCGGGCGAACTGACCAAGGTGTGCACGAAGTAGGCCGGCCCGGCGGCGCGTAAGCCGGCTCAGTACTCCCCGTCCCTGCGCCTGTCCCGCTCCCCGAACCGCCTCTCGTGCCGCTCCTCGCGCCGCGCCTGGTGCAGCTCACGGCGCGTCTGCTGCAGCTCGCGCCGCTCCTGGCGGCGCTCCTCCTTCAGCCGCCGGCGCTCGGCCCGGGGCAGCTTGCGCTCCACGCCGACCCCGCCCCAGAAGGCGAGGCCGCCGATGACCACCCGCGGAGCACCCGGCTCCGGCGGGCCGTCGTCCCTCGGGTGCTCGAAGCCGCCCATGATGCCGATGCCGCGCACGACGACCTCGACCCCCGGCGGCACGATCACCTGCACGCCACCCATGATCGCCACGCAGCTGATCTCCACCTCGCGGTCCGCGAAGTTCGCCTCGCGCAGGTCGATCACGCCGCCGCCCATGAGCGTGAAGCAGGTGAACCGCTTCGGTATCGTCCAGCGGCCCTTGCGCTCGAACCCCGACATGATCGCGATGCCGCCGGTCGAGGACCCCTCGCCCCCGACGATGCGCCCCGCCCAACTCCCGTTCTCGGCAGGAGCCTTGGCGAAGGAGACCGGGGCGGGCGGCGCCGCGGCACCGGTCGCCGGCAGATCCCGGGTGATCGGCGCCAACTCCCCGTAGGTGCGCGCGCCGTACGTCGCCTCCAGCCGCTCCTCGAACTCCGCCATGTCGAGCCGCCCCTCGGCGAGCGCGTCCCGCAGCACCTCGGCAACCCGCTCACGGTCGGCGTCGGACGCCCGGAGGTCCGGACTTGCGTCGTCGGTCATGACAGCAGCCTACGAGACGGCCTTCTCGGCGTACATCTTCGCGATGACCGCCTCGATGTCCGGCTCCCGCACCGACAGGTCCACCAGCGGATACTCCGCCGCGAGATGGGCGACGAGCGGAGCCGCCGACCGACCCGCCGGGAAGGCCAGCCACTGCCTGGGCCCCTCCACCCGCACCACCCGCGCCGACGGCACCTCGACCGGCGGCAGCTCCCGCTCCAGGTCCACCACCAGCGTGCGCTCGCCCTCACCCGCCTCGTGCAGCCCCGCCAGCGGACCGTCGTACATCATCCGCCCGTGGTCGATCACCATCACCCGCGAGCACAACTGCTCGATGTCCTGCAGGTCGTGCGTGGTCAGCAGCACGGTCGTGCCCCGCGCGGCGTTCAACTCCCGCAGGAAAGCCCGCACCTTGGCCTTCGACACCACGTCCAGGCCGATCGTCGGCTCGTCCAGGTACAGCACCTCCGGGTCGTGCAGCAGCGCCGCCGCGATGTCCCCGCGCATCCGCTGCCCGAGCGACAGCTGCCGCACCGGCACGTCCAACAGGGCGCCCAGCTCCAGCAGTTCCACCATCCGGTCCAGGTTCTCCCGGTAACGGCCGTCCGGGATGCGGTACATGCGGTGCGCCAGCCGGTAGGAGTCGATCAGCGGCAGGTCCCACCACAGCGTGGTCCGCTGCCCGAACACCACCCCGATACGGTGCGCCAGCCGCGTCCGCTCCCGCGAGGGATCGATACCCGCCACCCGCAGCCGTCCCGCACTCGGCGTCAGGATGCCGGTCAGCATCTTGATCGTGGTCGACTTCCCCGCGCCGTTCGGCCCGATGTACCCGACCATCTCCCCGCGCGCCACGGTGAACGTCAGCGAGTCCACCGCCCGCACCTCGTGCCGCTCCCGCCTCAGGAACCCGGTCCTGCGGCGCACCTCGAAGACCTTCTCGACGCCCTCGAGCGTGATGAAGTCGCCCACGCTAGCTCCCTGTACTCCGATACGAACGAAGCCCCGCCCGCCAGGCCAGCCCCGCCAGCGCGCAGCAGCCCGCCGCCACCAGCGGCGACGTCCACGCCACCCACCCCGGCAGCCGCAGCGGATACGGCCGCCCCAGCACATAGCTCGCGGGCACCCAGTTGACGAAGGCCAGCGGCAGCACGAACGTCACCCCCCGCACCAGCTCCTTCGCGAACACCGCCGGCGGATACTGCAACAGCGTCGTACCGCCGTAGGTGAACGCGTTCTGCACCTCCGAGGCGTCCTGCGCCACGAACTGGAACGCCGCCCCCGCCACGAACACCGCGCAGAAGATCGCGAAGCCGCTCAGCACCATCACCGGCACCAGCAGCACCTTCAGCGGCGACCAGTCGACGTCCACCCGGGGCAGCGCCCAGCCCAGCACCAGCAGCCCCTGCGTCAACCGGCCCAGCCGCCGGAGCGCGAACCGGTCCGCCGCCACCTGCGCCAGCACCGGCACCGGCCGCACCAGCAGCGTGTCCAGCGTCCCGTCCCGCAGCCGCCGCCCCAGCCGGTCCATCGACCCGATCACCAGATCCGCCAGCCCGAAGGACGCCGCCGACAGCCCGTACAGGAACGCCACCTCCGGCAGCGACCAGCCGCCGAGCGCGTCCACCCGCGAGAACATCAGCATGATCGCCACGAAGTCGAAGAAGGTCGCCGCGAAGTTCCCGAACGTGGTCATCGCGAACGACGCCCGGTAGGCCATCGTCGACCTGATCCACATCCCGGCGATCAGCCGGTACGCCCGCGCACCCTCCACGAGCCGGCCGCGCTCAGCCACCCTGCACCACCACCCGGCGCGTCGCCCCGGACTGCACCAGCCGCCCGGCACCCAGCAGCACCACCGCCCACGCGCCCTGGAGGACGTACGTGCCCAGCGGGTCCCCGCGCCCGAGCAGGATGTCCGCCGGGGCCTGCAGCAGCGACGCCCAGGGCAGCACCCGTACGACCGCGCCCAGCCAGCCCGGGAACACGTTCAGCGGCAGCAGCATCCCCGAGCAGAAGACGGCGAGCAGCCCCGCCATCTGCACCACCCCCGTGCCGTCCAGCAGCCAGAAGGCGCTCAGCGCCACCAGATACCGGATCCCGAAGCCGACCAGCATGGCCAGCAGCACGGCCACGAAGAAGGCGACCCAGGTGCCGGCGTCCGCGGGCAGGTACACCGGGAAGCACAGCGCCCCGAACACGAACGGCACGATCCCCCGCCCCAGCAGCTGGAAGAACGCCCGCCCCAGGTCCGCGGCCAGCCACCACAGCTGCAGATCCGCCGGCCGGTACAGATCGATCGCCACGTCCCCCGTACGGATGCGTTCGATCAACTCGTCCTCGACGCCGCCGCCGATGATCGCGAGGGTCGACAGAAAGGCCTGCCCCAGCCACACATAGGTCACGGCCTGGGCCTGGTCGTACCCTCCGAGGTGCGGTTTCACCTCCCACAGCGCCCGATAGGTGTACACGAGGATCAGCCCGAAGACCGTGTTCGTGAAGACCCCTGCCGCCGTGGCCGCCCGATACGTCGCGTACCTTCTGAATCCCCCCATCGCGACGGCCGCGTACAACCGTCCCGCGCCCACGTCAGTCGACCTCCTCGGACCGCTCGCCACCGAAGCGCAGGAGCCTAGTCCGGAGGCCCGGCGGCCGGCCACGCATTTCCGTGCCGGAAGCGTGCCGGAATCCGGGAACGGAACGCCAGGTGCGAGAGTCTTCAAACGGGGGGCGCAGAAGGCGTACGAGGCGTACGGGAACGTACGACGCGAAACAGGAGTCCGTGCACGACATGAGCGACGAGCCGCAGCCGCAGCAGCCGAACGAGGGCGTGCCGCCGAAAGAGCCGCTGCCGCCGGCTGAGGGGCCGGGCACACCGGGGCCCCACGAGCCCACGAAGGGCCTGCCTGCCACTTCGGCCGAGGGCGCGCCTTCTGCCCGGGACGAGGAGACATCCGCCACTCGTAGTGATGGCATGTCTACTCAGAGTGAGGGCGCGTCCGCCACTCGGGGGAAGAAGGCGTCCGCCAGGCGGGGGGAGGGGGTGTCCGCCACTCGGGGTAACGGGTCGTCTGCCGGCTTGACCGAGGACGCCGGTGCTACCCGGAGTGAGGGGGCCTCCGCCGCCTCGGGCGAGGGGTCCTCCGATCGCCCGGCTGACGGACGGGACGAGGCGACGTCCACCTCCTCTGCCGACGGGGCTCCTGCCGGCCGGAACGAGACGGCGGCCGCCTCTTCGACCGCGGGCGCGTCCGCCGACGGGACCAAGGGCGGGACCAAGGCAACGTCCGCCGCCCCGGACCAGGGCGCGCGTACGGACAGGGCGGACGGCGGCGGGAAGGCCGAGGACACCTCCGGCGCCGGTGACCGCGCGGGGGCCGACACGGTCCGCAACCGGCCCATTCCGGCACCGCAGGATCGTACGGCCTCCATGGCCCGGGCCCGCCAGGCCGCCCGGGACGCGCGCACGGACCAGAACCCGACGGCGGCCTCCGGCAGCGAGCCGGCCGATCAGCGCGCCGTCCCCGACCGGAAGGGTGCTTCCGGCGGGGGCGACGTCTTCAAAAAACCTCAGCTGCCAGGCGCCCGGACGCCCGAGCAGCCGCAGGCCCCCGGCACCCGCGTGCCCGGAGAGGCGCAGTCGGCCGAGAGCACCCAGATCCTCCGGCGCATCAAGCCACCCCGGGAACCCGAGGCCCCCTCGAACGAGCCCGGCCCGCAGGCGCAGGCGCC
>NZ_JBLEBI010000104.1:0-23518 GCF_047340315.1 Streptomyces sp. AF1A | reverse complement strand
GAATGAGCCCGGAACTCCGTTCCGGGCTACGGGTCAACTCCGTTGCCCCATAGGGGAATCCGGCTCCGCCGGCTTCCCTCCCTCCCAGGCCTGCTCCGCAGTCTCGTACGGGAGTTGGCGTGCGCTCCGCGCCCGCCAAAGGCTGGCAGCAGTGAATGAGGTGACGGTCAGTCAGTTCACTGAAGTTGGTTGGCACTTCGGGTAAAGATCGGTATCTCTCTTTCTTTGTCACTTTTGTAGCTCGGATAGCTTCTGGGCTGCTGTCCCGGTTCCGCTGCGGCTTAAGTGTGCATGCAAATGGCTTCCTTCTCAGTGAATTACCGGCTGGATCCAGCCCTGCAATGACGTGATTCCGTCCCATTTGAATGCACCGCTCAAGGATAGAATAAGAGTGGCCGATGGAGCTGCAACTCCTTCGGTTGGTCGGTCAGTTCTCCCAACTGAGATTCGAGGAGCGAATTCCATGAAACTGAAGCCGGTTTCTCCCGCCGCTTTCGCTGACGCCCGCGAGGAGGCGCATTTGGTGCTGGCGCACCTGCTGTCGCGTCTGTCGCCGGGCGAGCACGTGGTGCGGCTGGGGGTCGGTATGGAGGGCCAGGAGCGGCCCTTGAGCGCCACGCTGCCTGTCACCGTGGAGGGTGACGGTACGTCGGAGGACCTGGTGGGTGTGGAGCCGAAGTACTTCGACAACTTCACGTTCTTGCTGGCTTGCGGGTTGGCGCAGACGCTGTGCTGGGGCCGTGATGTACCTGCGCTCCCCCGCGTTGGAGGAGGGCGATGGTCCGGCCTACATCGTGCGGGCGTGGGACCTGGAGTGGGGCACTCTGATTGAGTGTGACGCTACCCGTGCGGCCGAGCTGATCGGCGATCGTGAACCGGCGTGCTTCGTGGACGCGTTCGGCGTCCATTCCGAGGACGACGGGGACGGCGAGGGTGAGGCGGTCTATCCGCCGGTGGCTTACACCGTCCTGTAGGAGCTGCGCGGGCTGTGGGTGGCGACCTGGCCCGTTTCCTGCCCCAGTTGGGGCGCCCGGGGGGTGCCGGTCGAGGGACCCCGGCACCCCCCGGGGACTAGCGGCGCGGAGCGTCGCGGACGTGGCCCGCATTTTGCGGGCCACGCCCCCACGTTGTGCATCGCGTAGCGATGGCAGCGCCCTGGTTTGTTGGGCGGCGGAGCCCGCCTGGTGCTTTTCCGCCGCGTAGCGGCGGCGCGTCGCGTCTGCGGAGCAGACCGCGCGCAAAATAGGGAAGAAGGAAGGCAGCAGAATTGGAATTCTGTGCTGCGCCTAAAGGATTTGTGTTTGTGGCTGGCGGGGAACGGTGGATCCGGAAGGTCTGCAAACCTGGTTCGGAAATTCCCCGCCAGCCGTGTCTCTCCCAACTGAGACTCTTCTACCGTACGGGATATCAGGCTGTGGGGTTGCTGCTCGCCTGTCGGCGTGGAGGGTTGGAGGGTCTGTGGCGGGTGCGGAGGATGTCCGGCTGCGTCGGTTGCATGAGGGGCGGTGGGTGGTGAGCCGTGCCTGGATTCGGGAGTTGACGGGTGCGTCGGCGGCGACGGCGGCGCGCTGGTACGCCCAGCGGCAGCAGCAGCCGGAAGGCCGGCGGCATCCGGAGGTCGTCTGCACGGTGGAGGGCAGGCACTACTTCGACCAGCAGGCCGTCGAGGCGTTCTGGGCGGCCTGGCAGCAGGACGTCGGCACCGGCCGACTGGGGGCAGCGGGGCGTCGCCGGGGCGATGGTCTGGGAGCGAACCGGGGCGGGCCGGGTCGGGAGCAGCGTGAGCGGGCCGTTGCGGTCGCTCTGGAGAGGTTGAGGGCTGGGAGTGGTCACGGCCGTGGGCTGGCCGCGCAGCTGGCCCGTGAGCATGGTGGTGCGCCGCGCAGCTGGCAGCGTGCTGTGAACGAGGCCCGCAAGCGGTACGAAGCCGAGCGGAGGTGAGAGTTCTCCCTGCGCGGCGTCGAGACGGCTCTGCCGCCACTGCTGCCCGCCTGTTCCTTTGGCGTGCCGGCCCTATGCCCGGCACACCATCGCGGCGGCCCCCGCCGACGCGCAACGAGACACCGAGGCTCCCGATCCCCCGCCGCGCCGACCGTCAGCCCCAGCCCGCCCCGCCCTCCTTCTTTTTCTGTTCTGGGGTCGGCTGCGAGAGGCGCATAGGGGGATGTCGGGCTGTCGACCGTGGCGAGACAAGCGTGGTGACCTGCGGGTTCGCTGCCCGGAGGCATTGACGCGTGGGCAGTTGTCGGCGGGGATGTCGGCCTGGTTCACGGCGGTGTTGTCGCTTCGTGACCGTGGTGGGGTCTTCTTGGTTGGTGGTGTGGTCGGGGGCATCGGCTGATCTGGCTCGTGCACGCGGTGCCGTGCAGGACAGTGCCGCACCGTATGGAGAAGGCGGACCAACGATGACGGACGTGGACGCGGGCGGCGGTGACCGGATGGCGCTGGCGGTGCTCACCCAGTACCGGATGGCGACCACCGAGCAGATGCACCTCATCCTCAGCCCTCAGGTGCGGATCGAGCAGACCCGGCGCCGACTGGCCAAGCTGCGCGGCGAGGGGCTCATCGACCGGATCACTCTGCCGCAGGCCGGACGGACGCGGGTGTGGTTTCCCACCCAGTACGGGGTGCAGGTCGCCTGCGAGTGGCCGGAGTTGCGGGGGCGGCAGCCGTCGAGGACGGTGTCGGACCGGACCGCTATACGACTGCGGGTCGGACACGCGCTCACGGTGACCGAGACCGCTCTCGCCTTCCTCCGGGACGCTCGGCGTCGCGGGGAGGAGTGCCAGCCGCTGGACTGGATCCCCGAGGTGTATCACCCCGTCGGGGGTGGTGAGGCCGTCATCCCGGATGCTCTGCTGTTCTACCGGCGCAGCCGCGAGGGCGGCAAAGGGGCGATGCTTCGGGCGTTCGTGGAGGTCGATAGGGCCACCATGGGCCCGGAACGGCAGTCGTCGTGCCGCTGTAAAGAGGCTGACCACAGTGGATCTCCCTCACCTCTTCGAGACCACCGGCGTGAGGTCGTATGCCGCCCTCAGAGCCGACCGGTGTCCCTCCTACAAGCATGGATCCCGGTTCACTCGCCGGGGACCTGCGCGCCGCGGTGGGGTCCGCATCCGAGTGGCTCCGCCGCGACACCAAGCAGTTCCAGACCCCCGGCCCCGCGGCGATGCAGGCAAGGGAGCCCGTTCAGGCGCTGCGCGAATCCCGCATCGAAGCCGAGGCCAACGCCCTGTAGGAGACCATCCGGCGCGGAGCCGTGGGGAGGTGCCCGCCGACCATCCGGCGTTGGAATACATCCCCGCACAGCTGACGGGTTTGGCGCGCCTCTGGCCGGTCCTGGAGAGACGGTAGGCGGATGAGGAGTACCGCACGTGCTTCGTCGACGTGTCGGTGCCTCTCCGGCTCGGATTGACGCAAGACTCAGGTCGCTGTCTGTGGGATGACCGGACGACGGCCTGTTCGCGCCGCACCATGGGGACGGGGCGGCGGCGCACCCGGGCCGGGTGGGGTTCCTCCTGAGCGGAGAGGAGCCCCACCCGGCTGCTGGCTAGCAGGATCTCCAGTTCGAAACCCTGGAACAATCGGTACACGGTGGTCTGCGATGCCAACCGAGCCAACATCAAGCAGCACGACGCGACCCGTTGTCCGGCGGCCTTGTAGGTACCAGTAATCTCATCCGTGCTGGTCAGGCCGCCTGTGGGCACTGTCGTGGGTCCCTCCTGGTCGGCGGTGCCGACGGGGCCTCGTTCGGTGATTGCCGGCCGGCTCCAGCCGGCATCAGGATGGTCCGGTGCTGGGCGACCGCGACAAGGATGCTGAGATCTTGGCACTACGCTACCAACTGACCGTGTTACAGCGGGAGATCGACAAGCCAAAGCTCACCTGGCCCGACCCCGCCCTGCTCGCCGCGCTCCTGCACCACCTTCCACGAGCACAACTTCGCCGACTCCAGTTGATCGTCACGCCCGACACACTGCTGCGCACGGTTCCCGGGCTGAGGAGTGCGGCGACAGCGGCGGCTGGGGTGCGGCTGCGGGCGAAGCGCGTCGGAGGTGGTCCGTCAATCGCGGGCAATGCGCACAGCGGGAGCGAGAGTTCGCCGCAGACCGTGACTGGCGGACCATCTTCTTACGATCGAGGTCGGGCTGCTCGGGGTCGAATCCCTCGCTCTACACAACTTCGTGCTCTGGCTGATCGCTGACCTCTTCGACAGCCTGGTCGAACAACCCGGCGCCACCGACCTGCTCATGCGGGAAACCATCAACTCCGCGGCCGCGACTCCTCGTCATGGAGTTCGGGAAAGCTGTCGATCGTGCGGGTGCCGACTGCGTTTTGGGATGTTGTCAGCTGTGCTCAGGCGTCCTTGGGGACGTCGTGGCGGGTCGCCTGACCGAACTCCCTCTCAAGGCAGCCCAGCAGGCGACTGAGCAGCACGTTGAACTGCTTGAGGTCTTCGGGGGCGAGGGCCTCGGTGAACAGTCGATGCTCCTGGGCGATGCGTTGCTGCGTGGCGGTGCGCCAGCGGTCCTGGCCGCGAGGAGTGAGCCGGACGGGCTTGCTGCGGCCGTCGGCCGCAGCGACGGACTCGATCAGGCCCGCCTGGGAGAGGCGGGCCAGGCGCACGCTCATGGTGCCCGAGGTGATGCCCAGTTCCTGGGAGAGCGTGGTGGGGGAGGCCTGGTACGGCGGGCCGGAGCGCTGCAGGGCCGAGAGCGCGGCCCAGTCGCCGGCGGTGAGCTCGTTCTCGGCGGCCACCTGGGTGAGCAGGCGTTCGAAAAGCCTGGCCGTACGCCCGATCCGCTGACGGGCGGCCTCGGTCTGAGGCTCGACGCCGGGCATATCGGCGACCCACCGCGACAGCTCGGCCTCCACCGAGTCCTGTGGCGTGGGTGGCTGCTCGGATCCGGGCACCTTTGACACTCCCTTGAGTCTCAAGATAATTTACCTTGACACTCAAGATAATCACATCGGGAGGGCCCGTGACAGGCACGTCCACCAACGAGGACACGCACGGCCTGCCCCGGGCCGGGCTCCTCGCACTTGCCGTCGCCGGATTCGTCACGGTGCTCACCGAAACGGTCCCCGCAGGCCTGTTACCCGAGATCAGCAACGGCCTTGACGTCTCCCAGGCCAGGGCCGGACAACTGGTGACCGTCTACGCCGCGGGGTCGATGCTCGCCGCGATACCGCTGACCGCCCTCACCCGCGGCTGGCCGCGGCGCCCCGTGCTGCTCGCCACCGTGCTTTCCGTGGTCGCCGCCAATGCCGCCACAGCCGCCTCACCCTGGTTCGCCCTTACCTTCGCTGGCCGTCTCATCGCCGGACTGGGCGCGGGCCTGCAGTGGGCGATGATCGCCGGATACGCCATGCGCATGGTCCCCGACGCCAGCAAGGGCAGGGCCCTGGCCATCTCCATGGGCGGCGTACCGGTGGCACTCGCCGTCGGTGTCCCCGCCGGCACCGCGCTGGGCACCGGCATCGGATGGCGCTCCACCTTCGCCGTCATGGCCGGCCTCGGCCTCATCGTCGCCGCATGGGCGCGAGTTGCTCTTCCGCCGATCGCCGCGGAAGCCGCCCACGAACGCGTCCCGGTCAAACGAGTCCTCACGCAGCCCGGCATCGGGATCCTGATGCTGATCGCCTTCGCCTTCGAAGTCGGTCACATGAACATGTACACCTACATCGCCTCATTCCTGTCCTCCTCGGGCCTGCAGGACCGGGTCGACGTCGTCCTCTTCGTCTTCGGTATCGCCGCCATCACCGGCCTGTGGCTGACCGGAGCACTCATCGACCGCCACCTGCGCGCCGTCGTCCTGACCACGTTCGCCGCCTTCACCGGCGCCATGGCCCTGCTCGCCACCCTCGGCTCGAGCCCCATTGCCGCCGTCGCCGCCGTCGCCGTGTGGGGCATGGCCCTGGGCGCAGCCCCGACCATGCTGCAGGCCGCATCGGCCCGAGCCGCCGGCTCGGCCATGGAGATCGCGCAGTCGCTGCTCGTCACGATGCTCAATGCCGGCATGGCCGCAGGGCCTCTGCTCGGCGGAGCCCTCTACGCCGTCCAGGGCATCGGCCCACTGCCCTGGACCAGCCTCGGCCTGTTCGCCGCCGTCCTGGTCCTCGCCACCGTGAGGGGCCGCATCGCCTTCCCCGCCTCCGGTGACGTACCTGCTCCCGGTCCTGCCCCGCAGGAGCAGTCCGCCGACACCCTGGCCTCTCCAGCCCGTACCTCCGGCTGACAGCACTCAGCCCCGGACGCCCACCAGGTAAGGAACTTTGATGCCGTCACAGCAGACCGATCGCGCTGCCACCAAGGTGTGGTTCATCACCGGCACCAGCACCGGCCTGGGCCGCGCCCTGGCCCAGGAAGTCATCGCCGACGGCGACAGGCTGGTTGCCACCGCGCGCGACACCCGCACACTGGACGACCTCGTCGCCCTCGCACCTGACCGTGTCCGCGCGCTCCCCGTCGACGTCACCGACCCCACTGCGGTCCGCCTCGCTGTGGACACCGCCCTCAAGGACTTCGGCCGTATCGACGTCCTGGTCAACAACGCCGGCTACGCCCTGCGCGGGGCCCTCGAAGAGCTCTCCGAGACCGAACTGCGCCGTCAGTTCGACACCAACGTCTTCGGAGCACTGGACGTGACACGGGCGGTCCTGCCCGCCATGCGCGCTCAGCGCTCAGGCTGCATCGTGCAGATGTCCTCAGTAGGCGGTGTCCTGGCCACCCTGGGCGGAACCGCCTACGCGGGAACCAAGTTCGCCCTCGAAGGCCTCTCCGAAGGCCTGGCCGCCGAAGTCGCCCACCTGGGTATCCACGTCCTCATCGTGGAACCCGGACCCTTCCGGACCGATTTCACCGGCCGGTCCGTACGCTGGGCCGACCCGATCGACGACTACCGGTCAGCCCTGGACCCGGCCAAGGAGCAGTTCCTGGCCATGCACGGCACACAGCCAGGGGATCCCGCCCGCGCAGCCCGCGCCATCATCACCGCCACCCGGATGGACGACCCCCCGCTGCGCCTGCCGTTGGGCGCCAACGCCGTCGACCGGATCCGCGAACGACTCCAACAGCGGCTGCGGGAAGTCGACACGGTCGAGCCCCTCGGCCGCCCGACCGACTTCGAGTAACCACAGACTGATCAACTCGCCGCTACAACCGGCGCCTTCGCTGCTCAGCCGGGGACATCTCGCGCCTGCCGATCGCGACCGCGCAGGCACCCGGCGGAGCAGAGCGCGAACCACACGCTGGTGCTGCCATGGACGACGCCTTCGGGATCAGCTGACGGCCCCTCACCGTGCCGCCTGTCTGCCGGCTGATCGTCATGGGCCTGCCTGCCGTCCAGGCGGCCTTCGAGCCGTCGTTGCAACAGCATCGCGGTGATGAGCAGGCCGATGGTGTACGAGGCGGCGTAGGCGCCGGCCAGGCCGGTGACGGCCCGTCGCGGGGGCATCAGCAGATGGCAGGCGGTGGCCAGGGCGATGTTTGCGGTACTGATCCACACGGCCATCCAGAACGGCGTCCGGGTGTCCTCGAAGGCGTAGAAGCCGCGAAGCAGCATGTACTGCGCCGAGAAGGGGATCAGGCCGAGTCCGAGAGCCTGGAGCATCTGGCCCAGCGGCACGACGGATGCCGGGTGGGCTGCTCCGTGAGCGAAGACCACCTGCGCCACGGTGGCGGGACGAGGAAGGCCTCAGCATCCGGGCCATCTGTGACCCGGCGAACGCTGAGGGCCTGCCCAGCAAGCGCGGCGGGAAGCGGCACCCGACGATCGTCGCGCGGCTCCTCTCCCCGGAGCCTCGGCAGCAGTCGGCAGCCGCCCGGGCCGTCCGCAAGGAGCAGCAGCGCCGAGAGCGGGCCGCTCGCCTGCTCGCCCAGCGCTGACCGATCCCGCTCGAGCGAGGCCCGCCGGCACCGCGCCGTGCGGGCCTTCTTTGCCCCTAGCGCGTCGCGGCTCTACGGGCGTCGAGCACCAGCGTTCCTACAGCAGTTCGGGAGGCACTTCGGAAGTCGTCCCCGAGCTGTTGGTCACGACGGATCGTGCCGTGCCCGGGCGAGGGTGGTCCGTCGGCGGGACGGTCAGCCCCTACCAGCTGACGTATCGGGCAACAAGCCCCGCTTGCCAGGCGGCTGTTGGGAAGGCCAGCATGGCGGCCTGTGGCGGCAGGTGCCGAAGGGTGGGGGATGACCGCGACTGGAGTTGATGACGGCTCGACGGCCCGTCGACGAGCGAGCTGGAAAGCGGTCCGCCCATCTCAATGGATGGCGGCTTCGTTGGTGGTCCTCACCGCGGGTGCGGCCGTCGTCCTGTTCTTCACGGCCGAGGTGTGCGACCAGCAGTTGGCATCGAACGGCACAGTCGTCAGGGTGTGCCGTCACCCCCAGATGACAGATCCGCCCATGGTCGTCACCGGTCTCGTGATCCTGGTGCTCCTGGGTGTCTTCTTCTCCGAGGTCTCCGGATTCGGAATCACTCTGAAGAGGCAGGTGGAAGAGGCCCGAAGCACAGCGCAGGACGCCATCCGAGAGGCGAGGCGGAGTGACGCGAGACACCAGGAGACCGCCGAGGACCTTGCCGACGGGGTGAGAGAGGCGCTCAGCAGGGCGCAGCCCGCCGGTAGGCCCGCCGAGCCGCCGAGTGACCCCGTCGATCGGCTGGCGGCGCGGTACAACGAGATCCGGTGGACCATGTCCAGCGGACGTGCTCGGACGCAGGCGATGAGCGACCTGGTGGACGAGATGGTCCGGCTGCTCCGGGGCGTCCGAGATTTCGACGTCGATCGACATCTCCACAGCGGTGACCGCGGGTTGCGGCTGGCCGCCGCCGCTTACCTGTACGCCAACCCTGATCCGGTGTGGGGGCCCGCGCTCGCCGAAGCAGCGGTGACCGAGGACAAGCCGTTCAACGAGTACTGGGCGCTGAAGGCACTGCGCGAGGTGTTCAGGGGGCACTGCGAGCAGCTGGACGACGCGACGAGGGCGCTGCTGCAGCGCCGTATGCACGAACTCGGACCGGGGGTCGACCGCTCCGAGCAGATTCGGAAGCTGCTGCGGGACTGCCCGGCGCGGCGCAACGATCGGACCGTGGTCTGAGAGCGCATCGGCCTCGGCGGACATGAGGGCGTCGGCGAACGTTTTGACCATCGCGCGCAGCAGATCGGGACTCGCCGCGGCGAGGTTGTCTTCCGCGAGGGCGTTGAAGGGCAGACTGTCCGGTGCGGTCATCGTGCTGATCTCCTTCGTGACTCGACATCTCGTCCGATGGCAAACGCCCGGATCAGGTGGGAGCCCATACACCACTTCTCAGGACGCAACCACTGTCCCACCAACCAGCCTCGATCTTTCGTGACGGTCCGCCGACGGAGTTGGCAGACCGTTTCGCGTTCTGCGTCTGATGGTGGGCAGGTCGACTTCCCGTCTGTCGCGTCGGGTGGGCGCCGCGAACACGCGCACCTCGTCCAGCCAGACGAAATCGCGGTGCGCATCCTGTCCCGCGTCCTGGTCGCAGAAGCACGCCGTTCGGCGGACTCGCAGCGGACCCGGCCGTACTGGCAGCGCAGCACCGCGTTCTCGTATCGCAATGCCAGCACTTCCGCATCCTTGGCCACGCGTGTGCGCGGCGCCGCAGCGGGCACCGTGATCAGGTTCCGGACCAGCGCGGTGACGATGGACGGCGGCATCGAAGGATCATCGCAGATGCCGTGCAGGGCACTGCTCCGGTCCGAAAAACCTGCGGAGCAGGACCCGAATCGTGTTTTCGAGCAGCACAGGGTTCCAGGCGCAGCAAGGGCCACGCCCCACGTAAGTACCGCATGAGAGAAGCCTCGTTGTGACTTGCGTGGTTCCGCAGCACGAAGCGAAGGGCGCCGTCATATGCGCCTGATGACCAGCACGGCCACGTCGTCGAGGTGGTCCACCGCGACCGCGGCGCCGAGGATCCGGTCAGCGGTCGCATCGGCGTTCAGCCCGTCGTGGAGGGCCTCGGCGGCCAGTGTTCCGGCCCGCTCCAATCCCGTGTCCAGCGTCAGGCCCGGCCCTTCGACCACGCCGTCGGTGAGCATGACCAGGGCAGCGTCCTCCTCCAGCGTGAAGGTCTCCTCGCCGTACTCGGTGTCGGACACGACTCCCAGGACCGGACCGCCCGGCAGCTCGCGGATGTCGTGGCTGCCATCCCTGCGTGCGCACAGCACCGGCACATGGCCGGCGCTGGTGCCCGTGACCCGTCCGCCGTCTGGGTCGAGATGCAAGATGGTGCAGCTGGCGAATCGCGCGGGGGCCATCGCGACGAGCAACTCGTTGGTGCGCGTCAGTACGGTTCCCGGATCCAGTTCCTGGGTGGCGATCGCACGCATGGACAAGCGCACCTGCCCCATGAAAGCCGCGGCGTCCACATCGTGCCCCTGGACGTCGCCGATCTCCAGAGCCACCGCACCGTCGGACATGAGGAAGACGTCGTACCAGTCTCCGCCGATGTCCAGCCCGTCGCGGCTCGGCCGGTAGCGGGCAGCGACCTCCAGGCCCGGGAGGTGCTCAGGCAGCGTAGGGAGCATGCTCCGCTGGAGCGCCGTGGCCAGCTCGACGCGAGCCTGCTGCAATCGGATGCGCTTGAGCGCCTGGCCCGCCAGATCGGCCAGAGTACTCATGAGAGCGCGCTCGTTCGGGGACGAATGGTGCTCGCTGTCGTAGGTCACCCCCCAGGCACCGAGTGGGGGGTCGGCGACCGGGCTGAGGGGGGCGATCGACGTGGCCACACTGGAGCTGAGCCACGGAGCGCCGCCTGCCCCCGGCCAGCGGCGTAGGTACTCCTCAGGATTCGGGATGAACTGCAGCGTGCCGGTTCGGATCGCATAGGTCAGCGGTCCCGGCTCATCCAGCAACAGTCCGTGCATGTCGTCGGCCTGCCGCGGATCGATCCTGGCATCGGAGGCGACGCGCAGGCGCCCCGTCCCGCTGTCGAAGAGTGCGAGCATGGCGCCCGTGCCGCCGAAGGTCGCGGCAACCCGTGTCAGGACGACCTGCTGCAGTTCCTGCTCGGTGGCGGCGGTGATCAGTGCGGAGGAGAAGGCAGCGATCTCATCGGCGCGCCGCCGCTCGGTACTCAGCGTGGCCAGCACTTCCTGTCGGTCCTCCTCGAGCCGGGTGTCGTCGCGGATCACCCCGAAGACTTGCTCGGGGCCGCCATAGCCCAGCTGGATCCGGCGGGTCTGGCAGGCCAGATGGTGCCACTCGCCCCGCTTGGTGAGGAACCGGAAGCTGAACCATGGGGACTGAGCGGCGGTCGAGTGCATGATCCGTCTCAAGGCCTCCCGGTCATCTGGATGAACTCGCCGAACCACACTGGACAAGGAGACCGAGGCCTGCGGGAACAGCTCGGCCAGGGCGGGTGCGCCACCCAGCCATTCCACCTCCTGCTCCTGGGATGAGTACATCCACAGGCCCAGATCCGCAGCCGCGGCCGCCAGCCTGAACGGGATCAGCAGACTGCCCAGGTCGTTGCCCGCGTCCACCGAGTGCACCCACAC
The DNA here is from genome assembly GCF_047340315.1 of Streptomyces sp. AF1A. NCBI lineage: Bacteria > Bacillati > Actinomycetota > Actinomycetes > Kitasatosporales > Streptomycetaceae > Streptomyces > Streptomyces sp. AF1A. The sequence goes on along the minus strand of NZ_JBLEBI010000104.1, from coordinate 11,992 downwards.
CAATCGATTGCCGCCCCCGAGATCCTCCACCGGCCGGGCCTCGACGAGGCTGACCACGGACGCGCTACCCGGCCCCGCGAACTGCAGCACACGCATCGAGAGCGTCTTCGTCGTGGCCCCGTGCATCAGCAGAGTCTCGGCCGCGGCCCGCTGGGTTTCAGGCAGCAAGCCAAGGAGGTCATGACCTACGCACTGCTCCGCCGGCCTGCCCAGCATCAGAGCCATCGAGGCGTTGAGGGAACGGATGGTGCCCTCCAGGTTCAAGAGAGCCGACGGTTCAGTCCTGCGAATGAGTTCGTCCAAGGTGTCCATCTGCCGCTCCCTGTGAGAATCATCGAGCGATCACCCAAATGATCCTTCCCTATCGCATTCCGGGTGTTTCGCTGCAATACCCGTGTAAAGGGCTCGTGCACCCGCCCTGCGCCGCCTCGAGGCCGTCAGACGAGGCAACCGACCCCGCCCGGCCGCGCAAGCTTGCCTCAACCGCCTCTGAGCCGCACGAAGGTGCACAACGGCAACCAACGCCGACAACCGTTGACGACTGGATCGCAGGTCACAGCGTTGATCAACGATCAGCTCGTCGCGCCGGTCGGCATCCGATACGTCACAATTGTCGTGTCAGTAGGTCCGCGGGGCCCAAAGCCGGCGCTCGGAATCCCGCCGCTGCGGGGGGCACACCCGAACCGGGCATCCGCCACGGGAGGCCAGCATGAGCACCGCGCAGGCACAGCAGGCCGGGGCAACGGACCTCGCCGAAGAAGCCGACCACGAACACGAGGCTCGAGGTCGCCGCCACCCTGGTGGCGGGCGTCGACCGCGTCCTGCACTTCTGTCACCGTTTGAGGTGGGCGGCTGGATTCCGTCCGGCGGCTGCAGGATCACCGCTCACCGAGACATAGGCATGTCCCAGCGATCCACCCATTCCTGGGTGGAAGTCCCGTACCCACCCGGGGCGACCGGGACGGCGATCGGTGGGTGCTGCAAGAGGTGCAGGCATGACGCCCAGGACGGCAATGAGTCCCGCACGGCCAAGGAGGCTTCGCCATGGATGTCCCCACGTTGACAGAACTGCTGCGGGAGGCCGAGGAGCACCACGGAGCGTACGAGGCGACCGCCCCCGAGCACCACTGGTCGGATTGGTATGCCGCATACATCGTCGCCCGTGAGAACGGCCGGACTCCCGACGATGCGGCCGGCGACGCCACGCTCCACATGGAAGCGTTGCAATGAAGGCAGCGCAGCGTCCAGGACCACACTGCGAGGCAAGCCCGACCGTCTGAGCGCTGTGGACCGCGAGGCACGAGACGGCGTTCCGCACGCCGCCGCCGCAGCCCGGCGGTCATGGCCGGCCCTCTACTTGCGAGCTTTCCGCACGAGGTCGGCCCCACGGTCCTTCATGAGGCCGTTGTGGACGTGCGGGGATGCTGTACAGCCCCCACATGAGCGGACATGGCTGTTACGGTCCTCGCACGCGATTCACGCCTGCGGTATCGCGAGCAGGCTCGACCGGTCCGCCTGGCTGATGCGCGCAAGGAAGCGGGCTCGGCCGGAACCAGGTTCAGGAGGTTCCGGAAGATTGATCGCCTTCGTCAACCGGACCATCTCTTCGTACCGTGCGATCTGTTCATCGTCGATCTGCGGCGGCGGGCCTCCCCGGGCCGGACAGGTTGGGCGTAATCGGCGATGATCTGTTCCGGCCCCCGGGGGGTGAAAGTGAGAACATACCCATGGATCTGAAACTCGAAGTCGTCGTGCTGCCCGTCTCCGACGTCAACCGGGCCAAGGCCTTCTACGAGAAGGCGGGATTCCGTCTGGACCTCGACAAGACCGCCACCGAGGACTGGCGCGGCGTGCAGTTCACGCCGCCCGGCTCCGAGTGCTCCGTCATCTTCGGCAAGGGGGTCACCTCCGCCACACCTGGCTCAGCCCAAGGCCTGTACCTGGTCGTCTCCGACATCGAGCAGGCACGCGCGGGGCTCGTCGATCGCGGCATCGAAGTGAGTGAGATCTTCCACGACGCCGACTTCTTCCACCACGGCCACGAGGCGGGAGAGGTCACCCACCGGCTCCAGGGGCAGCAGCGGCTCGCCGGCCCCCGACCCGAGCGCGCCTCCTACGGCTCCTTCGCCACCTTCAGCGACCCGGACGGCAACGGCTGGGTACTCCAGGAGATCACCGAGCGACTCCCTGGCCGCTGACTCCTGCGCGGTTCCCGTGACGCCGCGGCCTCGGCCAAGCGGCCCCCTGCACACCGCGCGAACGGAATGAGGACGTCCGCCCCTGCCCGCACCCGGCATGCCGGGTATTGATCACCGGGGCTCCGCGGGGCCCCGGCGCGGGTGCGGCTTCGGACAGACTGCACCCGATGCCCTTCGCGTCGAGGGTCACCTTCAACAGAGCCTGTGTATCCGCGGGTTCGGGCCGCCGGCCGCGGTGGAGGAGTCGTCCACATCCGCCGCCGCACGTTCGACCAGCTCCTCGGCCTGCCGCTGACCCGGCGCGCTGCCGCATCAACGGGCGATCGCGGCCGCGCGCCCCCGACAGCCCGCCGGACCGAGGACTGGTGGTGTCCGCCCGCAGCGGCCGGCGCCGACACCCCCAGCGTCAAGAGCCCACGCACCGCCTCCACGGCCGCGCGTCTGCGAGGCCCTGCGACACGGCCGCGTGCGGCGGGCTCGACGCCGATCCGCCACAAAACCCCGGTGCCCTGGAAGGGCGTTGCGATGGTGGTGTCGGCTTGGGTCTTGTCGTGTTCGGTGCCGAGGAGGCGGCGGGTGTCGGGGGTGGCCGGCTCGAAGGGTGAGGAAGGTCTGGGCGTGACGAGGGTGACGTGGCGCTCCAGCGGGCCGGCGTCCACCAGGGACTTCAAGCGGCGGTCAGCATGTTCGGGGCGATGGCGAGGCTGTGCTCGAACTCGTCGAAGCGGGTGCAGCAGTCGAAGGCATCAGGCATGATCGGCATGCTCCACCACTCGCTGACGTACTCCAGGCTGCGCGCGACCGGACCACTCCATGTCCTCGGAACTGGTCCGCCGCCTCAGATCACGCCACCGGGATCGCGGGCTCGCCGATCACGCTCGCGTCACCGCCGCGGATGGGGCTCACGCTCCACGCGTTCAGCTCGTGCGGAGTGCCGAGCCTGATCGCGCTCACCTCGTCGAGCCGGGCGAACTGCGCCGGGGTCAGCGTCACGTCCAGCGCGCCCAGGTAGTCGTCGAGCTGCGGGACACTGCGCGGGCCGATGATCGGCACGTATGCCGTGGCCGCCCGGGCGCCCTGCTGCCGCATCCAGGCGATGGCGACATGGGAGGCCGGCACGCCGAGCTCGGCCGCGACGGCCAGGACGGCGTCGACGATCGCGGTCTTCTGCGCGGTGTCCTCGAAGAATCCGACGGCCTTGAGGTCGCTGATCCGGCCGGTGGCGCCCCGGCGGTACTTGCCGGTCAGCAGACCGCCGCCGAGCGGGCTCCACAGCGCCGCGCCCAGGCCGAGCGCCTGTGCCATGGGCAGCAGCTCCCGCTCGGCGGTGCGCTCGACCAGGCTGTACTCGACCTGGATACCGGCGACCGGGGACCAGCCGCGCAGCTCGGTGATGGCGGCGGCGCGCGACACCCGCCAGGCCGGGAAGTTCGACAGCCCGAAGTAGCGGATCTTCCCGGTGCTGACCAGGTCGTCGAGGCCGCGCAGGATCTCCTCCATCGGGGTCAGGCCGTCAGGGGCGTGCACCCAGTACATGTCCAGGTGATCGGTGTTCAGGCGGCGCAGGCTGGCCTCGAGGGCCTGGACCATGTACCGGCGGCTGTTGCCGGTGTTGGAGACGGTCTGCGGTCCGACGCCGTTCATGCTGTACTTGCCCGTCAGCACGAAGTGGTCCCGGTCGGCGCCCAGGAACTCGCCGAGCAGCTGCTCGGATTCGCCGGCCTGGTAGTTCTCGGCAGTGTCGATGAGCGTGCCGCCGGCTTCGGCGAACCGGTCGAAGATCTTGCGGGCCTCGGCGGGCTCCGCACCGGGGCCCCAGCCGCCACCGGCGCGCCAGCCGGTGCCGAAATTGGCGGTGCCGAGGCCGTACTCGGACACGCGCAGGCCGTTGTTGCGCCCGAAGGTGGTGTATCGCATGGGTGGACATCTCCCGGAGACGAGTAACTTGCGTTGTGTAAGCAAAGACGCGGTTCATGGCGCCTATAAAGGTGTGCCGGGTCAGCGGGGGACGGTTACGACGATCTTGCCGACCTGGGACCCGGACTCGAGACGACGGTGGGCCCCGACGATGTCCTCCAGCGGGAAGACGGTGTCGATGACCGGTCGCAGGGCCTTGCGGGCAAGGCCGTCAAGGACCCAGTCGATGGCGGCCTTGCGGCGTTCGGCGTCGGTGGTGAGCTCGAAGACCTTGTATCCCCGGATGGTCAGGCTCTTGCCGATCAATCCCATCACTGGCAGCGTCGTGGCCTCGCTGCTGAGCGCTCCGTAGACGATCACGGTCCCGCCGGGCGCGGTGGCGCCGATCAAGTCCGCCAGAGCGGGTCCTCCCACGGGGTCGAGGACGACACGCGCGCCGTGACCGTCGGTGAGCTCGTTCACGCGGGTGACCACGTCTTCCTCGCCCGTGACGACCACTGCCGCGGCGCCTTCGTCCAGGAGCCGCCGGCGCTTGGCGCTGCTGCGGGTCAGTGCCACGGGCCGGGCTCCCACGCTGCGGGCGATCTGGATGGCGGCCAGCCCGACGCTGCTGGAGGCGGCCGGGATGAGCACCGTGTCACCAGCTTTCAGGTCCGCGGTCTCGATGAGGGCGCCGTAGGCCGTCAGGTACTGCCCCCACAGGGCCGCGGCCTGCTCCCAGGACAGTGTGTCCGGGTGCTTGACCACCGCGGTGGCGGGCGCGATGGCCAGCTCGCCGTGGATGGGGTAGTCGATGGGCGTGAAGCAGGGGATGAGGCTGACGGCATCGCCGACGGTGAAACCTTCGACGCCCGGGCCGATGGCGTCGACCTCACCGGAGGCCTCCCATCCGATACCGGAGGGAAGCTCCACGAGGTGGTTGTTGCGGAGCATGGCATCCGCTCGGTTCACCCCGAGTGCCCTGGTGCGGACGCGGATCTCGCCCTGTTCGGGTTGGCGGACCTCGACGTCGTCCAGGGTCAGGACCTCGGGGCCGCCGGTGGCGTGAAATCGGACGATCTTGCTCATGTGCGTGGTCCTGCCTTTCAAGTCTGCGGAAGGAAGTGGCAGTTCAGGCCTGGCGGTCGGCCATCACGCGGTGATCCCGGGCTCCTTGTCGAGCTTCAGTTGGCCGGCGCTCTGGTGCGTCTGTGCAGTCGGCCGGCGGCGTCCCAGCGTTCCGGACAGGGCGGTGAGCAGGCCGATGGCCGCGAGCACGGTGACGGTGATCATGGCGGGGGTGAAACCCGCGAGCAGGGCGTCGGGCCCGCTCTTGCCTTCGTTTCCTGCGGTGAGGACCGCGGTGACGATGGCGAGGCCGATCGCGCCGCCGATCTGCATGGAGGTGTTCAGCAGGCCGCCGGCCAGGCCTTGTTCGTGGTCAGGGATTCCCGAGGTGCCCTCGATCTGGAAGGGCGCGAACGCCAGTGTCATGCCGATGCTGATCAGGAGCATGCTGGGCAGCACCCCCACGGCGTAGGGGTGGTCCCGGGCGATGGCCAGGAAGAGCGCATAGGCGGCCACGTGCGTGCTGACGCCGGCGATGATGCTGCGCGCGGTGCCGAATCGTGCGATCAGGTGCGGGATGCGCGGCCCGGCGAGGGTGACGATGGCGGCGGCGGGAAGGAAGCCGAACGCGGTCTGCAGCGCCGACCAGTGCAGCGCCTGCTGGAAGTACAGCGTCGCCACGAACTGGAAGCCGACGTAGGCGCCGAAGAACACCGACAGGCCCACGTTGGCACGCACCAGGGAGCTGGAGCGCAGGATGCCCAGACGGATCAGTGGCTGCGCGCCGCGGAGCTCGATCACGACGAAGGCGGCCAGTAGTGCGGCTGCGAGCCCGAACTGCACCAGCGTGCTGGCCGTGGTCCAGCCCTTCTGTGGTGCTTCGACCACGACGTAGACGAGCAGCAGCATTCCGGCGACCAGGGTGAGTGCGCCGGGCAGGTCGTAGCTGCCGACGGTGCGCGGGCCGTCCTTGGGCAGGACGCGGATGGCCGCTGCCAGGGCGATCAGCGCCACGGGCACCGGCAGGAGGAATGTCCAGCGCCAGCCGAGCTCGGTCAGTGCACCGGACAGCACCAGGCCGCCTGAGAAACCGCTGGCACCCATGAGCGTGTAGATCCCGATCGCCTTGTTGCGGGCCGGCCCCTCGGCGAACGTCGTCGTGATGATGGACAGCGCCGCGGGTAGGGTGAACGCCGCCGACACGCCCTTCAGGAGACGGGCGACGATCAGAAGGTTCCCGTCGTCGACCAGGCCGCCGACCAGCGAGGTCAGGGCGAAGACGGCGACTGCCGTCAGGAAGACGCGGCGGCGGCCGAGGATGTCGGCGGCGCGTCCGCCCAGCAGCAGAAAGCCGCCGTAGCCGAGGACGTAACCGCTGACGATCCACTGCAGTGCGCTTGTGGACAGGCCGAGGTCGGCCTGGATCGAGGGCAGGGCGACACCCACCATGTTCACGTCCAGCGCGTCGAGGAACCCGACGATCGAGACGGTGAGCAGGACTGCCCACAGCCGTGCGTTCCATGTGGTCGAGGAGGTGGGCAAGGGCGATGGAGCGGAAGGACTCATGCCGATAGGCTCACATGCTCGTATATGAATTGCAAGCACAACTAATGCATGAGCATTAAAGGTGTATGCATGGGTTACGGTGGGCCACATGAACACCGGCGACGAGCGACAACCGGTCAAGGAGTGGCACGATCTCCTGGCCCGGCATGCCGTCGTTCACCAGCCACGGAGGCCGGCCGCGACGGACGACTTGCCCGAGGCGCTGTTGCCGCGCAGCACGACCAGCCGGGTTTCTCCGGTGCCCACCGTGGCGGCGCTCACGCCACCGACAGCCACTGACGCCGCAGCTGCGCGGCCGGCCAGCCGCCTCGGCACCGTGACCGGTGCCGGCCTTGAGGATGTCCTCCTGCTGCGGCGCCGTGACACCATCTGGTCGGCGCGATCGGAGTCCCATGCCGCCGGGGCGCGGGGCCGGGCCGATGCTTGCTGCTCAGGGGCGCGGCGACATCGGCAAGGGCGAGATCCCGGCAGGGCACGTCGACGATGGGCAGGTCGGCCACGTCGAGTTCCTTCTCGACGTGGCCGACGCGGAGAGCGCGTGCCCCGCGTTGGCGCTGATGACCTCCGTCTCCACGAAGGTACCGGTGCCGGCCACCGTGTCCCTCAAGGGGCATCGCCGCTTCACACCCGGCGAACTGGCGGCCGTCGCCGCGGCCGCAGGGGTGAGCGTCGACTGGCTGGTGCACGGGGCCGGCCCCGGCCCCGCCGAACAGGGAGCCGAGCCGCTCGGGACAACGCCCGGCGACCCGGACCGAACGGACGCGCGCCGTACCGAGTTCCTCGAGGCCGCCTGGCGGCTGATCTCGCAACACGGCTACCACGCCGTACGGATCGCCGACATCGCCCGCGCCTGCGGCACCAGCAGCGGCGCAGTGCACTACTACTTCCCGACCAAGCAGGACGTCCTCAACGCCGCCCTGCTGCACTGCGTCGCGAGCGCCTTCGAGCGGCAGAGCGGCGAGCTGAGAAGCGTGGACAGCGCACACGCACGGCTGCTGCGGCTGATCGACATGCAGCTTCCGGCCGGCGGCCGGGTCCGGGACGAGTGGCTGGTCTGGCTGCAGTTCTGGGCCGAGACCGCGCTGCGCCCCGAACTGCGCTCCATCCACAACGACTTCTACACCCGCTGGCGCGAGGCCGTGGTCCGTATCGTGCGCCGGGGCCAGCACCAGGGGCAGTTCCGGGCCGACACCGACGCCGAACAGCTCGCGCTCGGCCTCACCGCGCTCACCGACGGCCTGGCCATCCAGGTACTGACCGGGGCGCCGGGGGTGACGCCCGAGCGGATGCGGGGCGTCCTGCTGGACTTCATCGAACGCGAGCTCCTCGCGCCCAAGAGCGCACCCACGAGCGAGGCGGAACATACCGGTGCCTGATCCCAACCCTCCGGAGGCAAGCGGGATGGACCGGCTGCGGGAGCAGGTCCGCGCCAACCTCGCCGCCTTCCAGCGGCGTACGGCGGCGCCACCCCCAAACGCCCGTCGCGCGGGTGTGTGCCTCACCCTCCACCCGCACCGCGGCGAGCCCCATGTGCTGCTGATCAGACGGGTCGCCCGCGGCCGCAACGCGGGCCAGTGGGCGCTGCCCGGCGGCCGGCTCGACGGCACGGAGACCCCGCAGCAGGCGGCGCTGCGCGAGCTCGCGGAAGAGACGGGCATCTGCGCCGGCCCGGCCGAAGTGGCTGGGCACCTGGACGACTTCGTCACCGACTCGGGGTTCGTCATCACACCCGTGGTGGTGCTGGTGCGGCTTCCGCCACGGCTGCAACGCAACCCTGACGAGGTGCACTCACTGCATCCGATCCCGTTGCGCCGGCTGACGGATCCGGACATTCCGCGCTGGCGGACGGATCCGCGGGGCCGGCCGCTGCTGCTGCAGTTGCCGCTGCGGCGGGGGATGGTGATCCACGCCCCGACCGGCGCCCTGCTATGGCAGTTCCGCGAGGTCGCCCTGCCCGGACGGGCCACCCGGGTCGCCGATCTGACCCAGCCGGACTTCACCCGCACCTGAGCACGACGACGCGCCCCGGAAGGATCACACAAACTCGCCCTCGTGCTCAGCCGGGAAGGCGCCAGACGGCGCAGCGCGGTACTGCGGGAGACCGGCACGGCCGGCCAGGCGGCGAGCCGGGCCGTCGCGCGGCCGCATTACTCCCTGGCCACCTCGGCTATCTGCCCGGCCAGCCGCACCGTGCGGCGCTGGTGGCGCTCCAACAGTCCGGGGATCTGCTCGAGAAAGGTCTGCCGCCGACAGCCCAGGACCGGGCAGACCAGCCGCCGCACGCGCAGGTGGACGACGACCTGGCGTGCGTCGACCGGCACGTCCGTCACCGTCCGATGGTGATACCCATGCACCTTCGCCGTCGGCGCCCCGCACACCGGACACGGCACCGCCACAACCTGGGTGCGGGCCTTGACCACCACTGCGTCACCCCCGTCCACCGCGTCCCTCAATGACCAGCTCCGACCGTCCGGAAAACACCGTCCCCATAAGGGGATTGACATCGACCACAAGATCATGACCACAGACGGCTACTCGGCGTCACACCGACTACGGGCCAGACCCGTTCGTTTGACAGACCCGCGCTCCGACGGCTTCGCCGACCGCGCGGTGCTTCCCCGGTGCCGCCGCGGTGACGATGACCAGATGTGCGGCACTGGCCGCCGGGGTGCGGCTCTGCCGGCGGCTGGACCTCTACATCCGTGCCGCGCCGACCGTCGACGGCGCGCTGCACGGCGCCGACGCTCCGGCCGGCGCAGCGCCATGCATGCCAGGCTGCTGTCAATACTGTGCGAGCTTGTCGGCGAACCAGTCAGCGACGAGCGACGTGCGCTCCTGGCAGTGGTTGTAGATGGTGTGGTCGCCGTCCGGCCAGACACGCAGGGTCTTGTCCGCGCCGGCGCCGTCGAGGAAGGGCTGCTGCTCATCGAGTCCGAACAAGACGTCGTGCCCTCCGTGCAGTACCAGCAGCGGGCAGCCTATGTGTGCCCGCTGCGGATCCCGCAGTCCGCCTGAAACAAGATCACCGGACTCTACGAAACTCGGGGCAGCTCAGCCCTCATCGCATACGCGACGCTGGCGAACTGGGGCTCGGCGACCGCAGACGTGCAGCGACTGTCACTGTGGGACCCGCACGGTCCGTTCAATGCACTCGACATCGCCGCCTGGCTGATCTCCGTGGCGATCTGGCAGACCACACACGGCCTGCTCAACGGATGGCCTTACTCCCTGGTCGAGGCCCGGCCCACACGGGTGGCCCTTGCGAACGTCGCGGTCCTCGTGCTCGGCTCGACCACCTACGAGGTGGCCACCGGTCCGCTCGGCATCACCGGCCCCCAACTGTCCTCTGCCGGGGCCATGTTCGTTGTCGGCGCGTCCATCACCGGCCCGCTCCTGAACGGATGGCCTCTCACCGGAGCCCCCACCGGCCGGCACCGCACCTGGCTGATCGTCAGCGCAACTGGCATTGCTGCAACGGCCTACGCCGCCTTGCATTGGCTGGGCCTTGCCACCGAGCACCGCTGGACACCCCAGGCGCCGGTCGAACTGTGGATGGTCATCTGTGGACTGAACCTGATCGGCGGCGCCGTTCCCTGGTACACCCAGATCGCGCGGCCCCAGGCCCCTCAGAATCCCGCTGAGGCAGAGCAGCGGGGGCCAAAGTGATTGACGTGCTCTCTGGCCTCAAGGACTCGTTGGTCAATACGAGGAAACACCCTGATGGGCGGGGTGGCGTTCTCTGGCCGGCGGGAGGTCCTCGCCCTCCCGCCGGCGCACCCCCTGGCCGTCGCGGTGGTACTGCTCCGTCCAGGACCGGCGCAGGATCCCTGCCGAGGGGGTCTCGCCCAGCGGGCCGGCGTCGACCGTGCTGAAGAAGCAGTCCACCCGCCGCAGCGCGCCCGCGAGGCAACGCATCAAGGCGGCGCACTCCGCGGCACCGACAGCCCAGCAGCCGACGTCACAAGCCGGACGACGGATTCGGAGCCACGAATCCGGATCGAGCTGATCACCTCCACCATCGAGGACCGGCAGGTCCCGGCCGTCGCCTCGGTCGACCACCTCAGCGCGGATGTCGGCCGGGCCGTCTTCGCGGAGAACTACGCGGCCCACGTCGCCGAGTACCGCGAGCCCTCGCAGTCGCTCGTCGCCGGCGGGCTGCTCTTCGCGAGCATCACTGCGAGGTCGTCCGCGATTCGACCGGGGTCACGGCCGGTGCCGCGCGGACGCAGCTGGTGCAGGCGTCGCTGACGGCCTGCGTGAGGACGGTGGCGCCGGCGGGATCGGCCAGCCGCGACCCGGCGTGGCTGACCAACCTGCGCCCGTCGGTCGAGACCATGAGCCAGAGACGCGACCCGGTGGTGTGCACATGAAAGTGCCGTCCTGCTGGGCTGACGGAGACCTTAGACAAGCCTCATCGGCCCAGTCCGGAAGGCACTTTCGCATTCCGCTCACGATCGCCACACCCAGTGAAAGGCACAGGCTCTGTCATGGGCCGGGGGGGCCGAGAACTGCTGTCACGAGTCGGCGGGCGTACTCGGCGTCGAGTCCGGCTGGGCGGAAGAGGATGCGGTACATCAGGGGAGCGACGACGTGGTCGATGACCGTCTCGACGTCGGGCGCCTTCTCCCCGCGTTCGGTCGCGCGGGTGAGGATGACCTTGATCTGTTCGGTGGCGTAGGCAGAGCACTGGCCGGCGTTGCTGCCGTCCGGATCGCCGAGCAGGGCGTCGCGGATGTAGGCGCGGCCGGCCGGGGAGGACATCTCGTCGAGGAACTGCTCGGCCCAGGCCGTCAGGTCGGACGGCAGGGTCCCGTGATCCCCGGGCGCGGCGTCGGGCCGCAGACGCTCGACCGCTACGTCCGACAACAGCTCCTGCAGGTCCCCCCAGCGGCGGTAGATCGTCGATGGTGTCACGCCCGCACGTTGGGCGACCAGCGGTACCGTCAAGGCGTCCCGGCCTATCTCCGAGACGAGTTCGTGTACGGCGGTGTGCACCGAAGCCTGGACTCGGGCGCTGCGCCCGCCCGGGCGCACCATCTGCCTGCTCATAAAAACCACCTTAACGCAAAATCATTGCGTCTGGCGGTCGGAGACCTCCGGGCATCTTCACAGCCGCGTCCCGGGCGATCTTTCCGGCCCGGTCCCGGCAGATGATCTCTATCGCAGGGCCGCCCCGGGGTGGGCGTCGGCGGACCGGGTCGGGCGCGTGCAAACCGGGTCGTCGGGCGGTGCCGCCGGGATGCATCAGGCCGTCATGCGGTCAC